>NZ_JBEOXS010000047.1:0-55702 GCF_040296705.1 Streptomyces sp. NPDC002055 | reverse complement strand
GGGGGGGGGGGCCCCGCACCGTATATTTACGGGCCTGGCGGCCCACAAATACACGGCAGCTTCCGGAACCCCCCACCCCTACAGCCCCGCCCCCTCCCGCCGGTGGCCCGCCTCGGGATCCCCGTGGTTGGTGTCGGGTTGCTCATGGCCCGCCTCGGGATTCCCTTGGTCGGTGTCGGGTTGCCGGTGGCTCGCCTCGGGGTTGCCTTGGCGGGTGTGGTGCGCCGCCTCGGGATTGCCCTGGTCGGTTGCGAGTTGCTGGGGGTCCGCTGCCGGGTCCTCGGTCACGACTGCCAGGAGGGTGCCCAGTTCGACCTGGGTGCCGGGGGTGGCGTGGAGTTCGGTGAGGGTTCCTGCGGTGGGGGCGGAGATGCGGTGTTCCATCTTCATCGCCTCCAGCCAGAGGAGGGGCTGGTCCGCCGTGACCCGGTCGCCGATCCTCAGGTCGGCGACGCGGATCACCGTGCCCGGCATCGGGGCCAGGAGGGAGCCCGGTTCGGTGTGGGCCGTGGGGTCGGGGAAGCGGGGCAGGGCGGTGAAGGTGTGGGCGCCCAGTGGTGAGTCGACGTGGATGCGGTTGCCGTAGGTGGCGATCTCGAAGGTGCGGCGGATGCCGTCCAGTTCGAGGACTACGTGATTCGCGGTGGTTCGGAGGACGCGGATGCCGCCGTCCTCGGGGGCCGGGCCGCCGCGGGTGTGGCGGTAGCGGACCTCGTGTGCGGTGCCGTCCGGTTCCGAGCGGTAGGTCTTGGTGTGCGGCTGGGACGGTACGTTGCGCCAGCCGCCGAAGCGGGACCGGCCCGAGGCGTCGGCCAGGGCCGCGGCGAGGGCCGAGATGCTGCTGTGTTCGTCGGTGGGTGCGGTCAGGTCGGGGAGATGGCGGTCGTAGAAGCCGGTGTCCAGGCGGGCCGCGGTGAAGTCCGGGTGCCGGAGGGAGCGGACGAGCAGGTCGCGGTTGGTGACCGGGCCGTGGATGCGGGCCCGTTCGAGGGCGCGGGCCAGCTTGCGGACGGCTTCGGCGCGGGTCGGTGCGTGGGTGATGACCTTGGCGAGCATCGGGTCGTAGTGGACGCCGATGTCCATCCCGTCGGCCACTCCGGAGTCCAGCCGGACACCCGGGATGTCCAGGCGGTGCAGGGTTCCGGTCTGGGGCTGCCAGCCGCGGGCCGGGTCCTCGGCGTAGAGGCGGGCCTCGACAGCGTGGCCGGACGGCTCGGGGAGGGCGGTGAGTTTCTCGCCCTCGGCGATGCGGAGCTGGAGGGCGACGAGGTCGACGCCGTAGACCGCCTCGGTGACCGGGTGTTCCACCTGGAGGCGGGTGTTCATCTCCAGGAAGTACGGGCGTCCGTCGGCCGAGACCAGGAACTCGACGGTGCCCGCGCCGGTGTAGCCGACGGCGCGGGCCGCGTCGGTGGCGGCGTTGTGGAGGGTGCGGCGCAGTTCGTCGTCCAGGCCGGGGGCCGGGGCCTCCTCGATGACCTTCTGGTGGCGGCGCTGGAGGGAGCAGTCCCGGGTGCCGAGGGCCCAGACGGTGCCGTGGCCGTCGGCGAGGATCTGGACCTCGACGTGCCGGCCGCGTTCCACGTAGGGCTCGGCGAACACCTCGCCGTCGCCGAACGCGGAGGCCGCTTCGGTGCTCGCGGCCGCCCAGGCGTCCGGGAACTCGGCGAGGTCGCGGACCAGGCGCATGCCGCGGCCGCCGCCTCCTGCGGCCGCCTTGATCAGCAGGGGCAGGTCCGCGCTGGTGGCCCGGTCGGGGTCGACGGGGGCGAGGAGCGGCACCCCGGAGGAGGCCATGAGGTCCTTGGCGCGGGTCTTCGACGCCATGGCCTCGATGACCTCGGGCGGCGGTCCGACCCACAGCAGTCCGGCGTCGAGGACGGCGCGGGCGAAGCCGGCGTTCTCGGAGAGGAAGCCGTAGCCGGGGTGCACGGCGTCCGCGCCGGCGGCCAGGGCCGCCTTCACGATGAGGTCACCGCGGAGATAGGTGTCGGCCGGTGCGTTGCCGGGGAGCCGGACGGCCGCGTCGGCCTCCCGGGTGTGCGGGGCGTCCGCGTCGGCGTCCGAGTGCACGGCGACGGTGGCGATGCCCAGCTCGCGGCAGGTGCGGAACACGCGGCGGGCGATCTCTCCGCGGTTGGCGACCAGGAGCGATTCCATGTTCGTCCTCACATCCGGAAGATGCCGAAACTGCGGGTTCCCTCGACCGGGGCGGTGTGGATCGCCGACAGGCAGAGGCCCAGCACGGTGCGGGTGTCGCGGGGGTCGATGACGCCGTCGTCGTAGAGCCGGCCCGAGAGGAACGCGGGCAGCGACTCGGACTCGATCTGCTGCTCCACCATGGCGCGGAGTGCGGCGTCGGACTCGTCGTCGTAGGGCTTGCCCTTGGCGGCTGCCGAGGCGCGGGCGACCAGGGAGAGGACGCCGGCGAGCTGCTGGGGTCCCATGACGGCCGATTTGGCGCTGGGCCAGGCGAAGAGGAACCGCGGGTCGTACGCCCGGCCGCACATGCCGTAGTGGCCCGCCCCGTAGGAGGCGCCCATGAGGACGGAGAGGTGCGGGACGGTCGAGTTGGAGACCGCGTTGATCATCATGGCGCCGTGTTTGATGATGCCGCCCTGCTCGTACTCCTTGCCGACCATGTAGCCGGTGGTGTTGTGGAGGAAGAGGAGGGGGATGTCCCGCTGGTTGGCGAGCTGGATGAACTGGGCGGCCTTCTGCGACTCCGGGCTGAAGAGGACGCCCTGGGCGTTGGCGAGGATGCCGACCGGATAGCCGTGCAGGGTCGCCCAGCCGGTGGCCAGGCTGGGGCCGTAGAGCGGTTTGAACTCGTCGAAGTCGGAGCCGTCGACGATCCGGGCGATGACCTCGCGCGGGTCGAAGGGCACCTTGAGGTCGCCGGGGACGATGCCGAGGAGCTCCTCCGCGTCGTACTTCGGCGGCTCGGCCGGGGCCGGGTCGGGGTGCGCCTTGCGCCAGTTGAGGCGGGCGACCACCCGGCGGGCGAGGCGCAGCGCGTCCGGCTCGTCGGCGGCGAAGTAGTCGGCGAGACCGGAGGTGCGGGCGTGCATCCCGGCGCCGCCGAGGGACTCGTCGTCGCTCTCCTCGCCGGTGGCCATCTTGACCAGGGGCGGGCCGCCGAGGAAGACCTTGGAGCGCTCCTTGACCATGATCACGTGGTCGGACATGCCGGGCACGTACGCCCCGCCGGCCGTGGAGTTGCCGAACACCACGGCGACCGTGGGGATTCCGGCGGCCGAGAGCCGGGTCAGGTCCCGGAAGATCGCCCCGCCCGGGATGAAGATCTCCTTCTGGCTGGGCAGGTCGGCGCCGCCCGACTCCACCAGGCTGACCAGCGGCAGCCGGTTGGCGAACGCGATCTCGTGGGCGCGCAGCGCCTTCTTGAGGGTCCACGGGTTGCTGGCCCCGCCGCGCACCGTCGGGTCGTTGGCCGTGATGAGGCACTCGACGCCCTCGATCACGCCGATCCCGGTGACCATGGACGCCCCGACGGGGTAGTCGCTGCCCCAGGCGGCCAGCGGCGACAGTTCGAGGAACGGGGTGTCGGGGTCGACCAGCAGCTCGATGCGTTCCCGGGCGAGGAGCTTGCCCCGTTCGCGGTGGCGGGCGACGTACTTCTCGCCGCCGCCCGCCGTCGCCTTGGCGTGCTCGGCCTCCAGGTCGGTGAGCCGGGCGAGCATCGCCGTGCGGTGGGCCGTGTGGTCGGGGCTCGTGGGGTCGAGGGCGGACGCGAGCACGGTCACAGCAAGGTCTCCGGAATCTCCAGGTGGCGGGAGCGCAGCCACTCCCCCAGGGCCTTGGCCTGCGGGTCGAAGCGGGCCTGTGCGCCGACGCCCTCGCCGAGCAGGCCGTCGACGGTGAAGTTCAGCGCGCGGAGGTGGGGCAGGACGTGGCGGGTGACGGGCAGCGGGCGGGTCTCCGGGAGGAGTTCCCGGAAGCGGCGGACGGTGAGGGTGTGCGCCAGCCAGCGCCAGGCGTCCTCGCTGCGGGCCCAGAGGCCGACGTTGGCGCTGCCGCCCTTGTCGCCGCTGCGCGCCCCGGCGACCATGCCCAGCGGCACGCGGCGGGTGGGCCCCGGCGGCAGTGGTTCGGGCAGCGGGGGCTCGGGCAGTTCGGCGAGCTCGCGGGTCCGTGCCGGGGGCGGGACGGGGATCCGGCGGCCGTCGTCCAGGACCGCCGTGTGCGGCACGCTCCCCGCGGCGACGTACGCCGCCTCGAACACCCCGTACGGGGCGCCCTTGCCGGGCGGCGCGGTGAGGTGGAAGCCGGGGTAGCCGGCGAGGCCGAGCTCCACGGCCGCGCTGCTGAGCGCCCGGCCGACGGTCTGCGGGTCCGGGTCGCGCACCACCAGCCGCAGCAGGGCGCTCGCCTCCTCCTCCACCGCCGCGTCGGCGCGGTCGGTCCGGGCGAGGGTCCACCGGACCTCGGCGGGGCGGGACTTCGCGAGCGCCCGTTCCATCTGCTCCCGGACCAGCGCCGCCTTGGCCTCGATGTTCAGCCCGGTGAGGACGAAGACCACCTCGTTGCGGTGGCCGCCGAGCCGGTTCAGCCCCACCTTGAGCGTGGGCGGCGGCGCCTCGCCGCGCACCCCGTCGATCCGCACCCGGTCCCGGTCGAGCCGGGTGAGCCGGGCGGTGTCCAGACGGGCGGTGACGTCCGGGCCCGGATACCGCCCGCCGGCCGTCTCGTAGAGCAGTTGCGCGGTCACCGTCCCGACCGTCACCGCGCCGCCGGTGCCCGGGTGTTTGGAGATCACCGAGGAGCCGTCGGCGTGGATCTCCGCGACCGGGAAGCCCGGGTGGACGATGTCGTGCTCGGTGAAGAAGGAGTAGTTGCCGCCGGTGGCCTGGGTGCCGCACTCCAGGACGTGCCCGGCGACGACCGCCCCGGCGAGCGCGTCCCGGTCCTCGGCGGTCCAGCCGAAGTGGGCCGCGGCCGGGCCGGTGACCAGGGCGGCGTCGGTGACCCGGCCGGCCACCACCACATCGGCGCCCGAGCGCAGGCACTCGGCGATGCCGGCGCCGCCGAGGTAGGCGTGGGCGGCCACCACGCCCGGGCCCCAGCCGCGGTCCAGCAGGTCGTCGCCCTCGACGTGCGCCACCCGGACGGGGACGCCGACCCGGTCCGACAGCTCCCGCACGGCGCCGGCGAGCGCGGCCGGGTTGAGGCCGCCCGCGTTGGCGACGATCCGCACCCCGCGCTCGGCCGCCAGCCCGAGGCCCTCCTCCAGCTGACGGAGGAAGGTGCGGGCGTAGCCGAGCTTCGGGTCGCGGGCCCGGTCCCGGGCCAGGATGAGCATGGTCAGTTCGGCGAGGTAGTCGCCGGTGAGGACGTCGAGGGGGCCGCCGGTGAGCATCTCCCGGACGGCGTCGAACCGGTCGCCGTAGAAGCCGGAGGCGTTGCCGATGCGCAGGGTCACGCCGCGCCTCCCGAGGGCGCCCGGCCGGGTCCGGGCGGGCCGGCGAAGGACTGGGCGATGTCCAGCCAGCGGTCCGCGTCCGGCCCCTCGGCGCGTACGGCGAGGTCGCCGCGGTGGGCGCGCTGGGTGACCAGCAGACAGAAGTCGAGGGCGGGGCCGGTGACGCGCTGCGGGGCGTCCGCCGGACCGAACTCCCACATCTCCCCGTCCGGGCCGGTGAGTTCGACCCGGAACTCCTCGCCCGGCGCCGGCAGTCCGCGGGCGAGGTAGGCGAAGTCCCGGGCGCGGACCCCGATCCGGGCCACATGCCGGAGCCGGGCCGTCGGGGTGCGCTTCACTCCGAGCGCGTCGGCGACGTCCTGGCCGTGCGCCCAGGTCTCCATCAGCCGCCCGGTCGCCATCGAGGCGACGCTCATCGGCGGCCCGAACCAGGGCAGCCGCGCGCCCGCGGGCTGCCCGGCGAGGGCCCGCTGCACGGCCGCTCTGCCCTCCCGCCAGTGCTCCAGCAGTGCGGCGGGCGGCCGGGCCGCGCCGCGCTCGGCGGCGTCGTCGACGAAGGTGTCCGGGGCTTCCAGGGCCTGCGCGGCCTGCCGGGTGAAGGCCTCGGGGTCGGTGGCGGAGAGCACCGCCTGCTCGTCGGTCCAGGCCAGATGGGCGATCTGGTGGGCGATCGTCCAGCGGGGCGCGGGAGTCGGGGCCGCCCAGGCCTCCGGCGGGAGTCCGGCCACGAGCCCGTCGAGCTCCTCCCCCTCGCTCAGCAGGTCGTCGAGCACGGCACCGGGATCGGCCACGGTGCGCTCCCTTCATGGGTTGACGTGTCGTCAGCGCGTTCCGAGCCCTCCGAGCGTGGCAGCGGCCACAGAAACAATCAAGCGTGCCTGCATGGTTTCTTGCCACGGTGCCGGGCCACCGGGATCCCGCCCTCGGGGACCTCGCCTTGGGGATCTCGTCCTTGGGCCGCCGGACTCGAGGGTCCCGTCCTCGGAGCCGCTGGACTCGGAGCCGCCGGACTCGGGGCTCGCGTCCTCGGGGCTCCCGTCCTCGGGGCTCGCGGCGAGGGCGCCGCGGCCCCGGTCCCGTTCGCTGTCGCCTCAGCCCTGTCCGCCGTCGCCGTGCTTCCGACCCCTGCCGCCCTGCTCCCCGTCGCTGCCGCCGTGCTCCCCGCCAGGGCCACCGCGCTCCTGACCGCCGTGCTCCTGACCTCTGCCGCCGTGCTCCCCGCCGCAGCCGCGCAGCCGGCGGCGCAGACTGCCGCGCACCCGCTCGCGCGCCCGCTCGCGCCGGTCCGGCACACCGACCGCCCCGGCGCTCGCGGCCACGACCAGGGCGATCGCGAGCCCGTCGGTGAGCGTGAGCTCCTGGCCGAGGACCAGGTATCCGGCGAGGGCGGCGACAGCCGGCTCCAGGCTCAGCAGGACGGCGAAGGCGGCCTCGGGGAGGCTGCGCAGGGCGAGCAGTTCGAGGGTGTAGGGCAGCACCGAGGAGAGCAGGGCGACCGACGCGGCCAGGCCGAACAGCACGGGATCGGTCAGCGCCACCCGGGCCTGCCCGGCACCGAACGGCAGGGCGAGCAGGGCCCCGACGGCCATGGCGATGGCGAGGCCGTCGGCGCGCGGGAAGCGGCGGCCGGTACGGGCGCCCAGCAGGACGTATCCGGCCCAGACCACCCCCGCGGCCAGCGCGAAGCCGACTCCGGCCGGATCCAGCCGGTCGAACCCGCCCCGGCCGAGCAGGAACACCCCGCCCAGCGCCAGCGCCGCCCACAGCAGACTCGCCACCCGGCGGGAGGCGAGGACGGACAGGGCGAGCGGACCGAGCACCTCCAGGGTGACCACGGTGCCCAGCGGCAGGCGGTCCAGCGCCTGGTAGAAGAGGGTGTTCAGGCCCGCCAGCGCGGCACCGAAGCCGCACACCACCGCCCAGTCGGCGCGGCTGTGACCGCGGATCCGGGGGCGGCACACCACCAGCAGGACGACGGCGGCGACGACGAGGCGCAGCGTCACCATCCCGAGCGGGCCGGTCCGCGGGAACAGCAGCGCGGCCACGGCGGAGCCGAGCTGGAGCGAGACCGCGCCGCCCGCCACCATCGCCACCCCGGCCGACCGGGGCAGCCGGGACACCGGCGCGGACGCGGCAGACGCGGGGCCCGCGGCGGCAGACGCGGGGGCGGACGGAGAGGGGGCGGGGGCAACGAGGGTCCTGTCTTCGCTCACCCCTGCACGCTAAGGAGGCGATCTTCGCCCCGTGAAATGCCGGATTCCCTGTTGTTATGCTTCGAACGCATGACCGTCGAGCTGCGTCATCTCCGCTGCTTCCTCGCCATCGCCGAGGAGGGGAGCATCACGCGCGCCGCCACCCGGCTCCACCTCACTCAGCCCGCGGTCTCCCGCACCCTGAGCCGGCTGGAACTCGCGCTGGGCGTGCGCCTGGTGGACCGGTCGACCCACCATCTGGAGCTCACCACCGAGGGCCGGGCGTTCCGCGACAAGGCCGCGGCGGCCGTCGCCGCCTTCGACGAGGCGGTCCTCCCGGCCCGGCTGCGGCAGTGGCCGCTGCGGCTGGGGCACCCCTGGTCGGCGGCGGGCGAGTACACGACGCCGCTGCTGCGCCGGTGGAGCGAGGCGCACCCGGAGACCCCGCTGGAGCTGCTGCGCATCGACGACCGGACGGCCGGGCTGACCCGGGGCGCGGTCGACATCGCGGTGCTCCGCGGCCGGGTCGACGCCCCTGGGGTGATCACGGAGCAGCTGTACACCGAGCCGCGGGTGGCGACCGTGCCCTCCGACAGCCCGCTGGCCGCCCGGCCGGAGCTGACCCCGGCGGACATCGCCGGGGAGACGGTCGTCCTGAACAGCGTCTCCGGCCTCACCACACCGGACCTGTGGCCCGGCGGCCCGCGCCCGGCGGCGACCCTGACGGTGGCCAACACCGACGACTGGCTGGCGGCCATCGCGGCCGGCCGGGGCGTGGGCGTCACCGCGGCGGCCACCACCCGGATCCACGCGCACCCCGGGGTGACCTACGTCCCGGTCACCGGCGCGCCGGACGTCCCGGTGTTCCTGGCCTGGCGGGACACCGCGGGCCACCCGGCCATCCCGTCCCTGGTGGCCCTGGCCCGCGAGGTGGTGGCGGAGAGCGGGGGGTGAGGCCGGGGCCGCGATGGGGCGGTGCCGTCGGTGACGCCGGGGGCAGCCGGTTGCGCAGGATCCCCGGAACCCGGGAGCCCGGACCCGAACGGCACCCGAGCCATGCGACCGCCTTCTACCTCCCGGCCCCTCGGAAAGCAAGACAGAAAAGGAATGCGGAAAGCGTGAAACGGCCCGCCGGAAATCCCGACGGGCCGTCACCACGGAAGCACTGGCCGAAGAGTATCCGGCCGCCGCATCAGGCGTGGCGGAAGAACTTCACGTAGCCGCCGTTGTCCGGGCGCTCCCACAGGCCCTTGAAGGCCCAGTTGATGTAGCCGCCGTCGCCGGTGTTGGTGAATTCGCCGTCCTCGAAGACCCAGATGCCGTAGACGACACCGTCGTAGGTGGCGGAGCCGTAGCCCTGGACCCCGTTGAAGTGCTCCTCGTAGCCCTGGCTGAGGTTCATCACCATGACGTTGTACTTCTGGCCGCTGGCGTAGAACGCCGACTCCATGAGGTTCTTGACGAAGCCCTCACGGTTCTGGGCGGTCTTGATCGACGCCTCGATCTTGTTGGCGATGCCGAGAACGTCGACGTTCATGTTCAGGTTGGCGTTCGCGCCGACGCTGACCGGCGACTCGCCGGCCGCGGCGGCCGCCACGGCCGGGGACGCCGAGGCAGTCGCCGGGAAGGCGACGGCGGTCGCGGTAAGCGCGGCGCACAGCGTCACGGCGGCGAGGCTCTTCTTCACAATGCTGCGGGGGGACATGGTTCTCCTCGTTCTCTACGGGACTGCGGAGCCATTGATCCGACTCACCGGTAACACAACTGGCGAGTAACGGAGATGGGCCCGGAATCGTGCGGGATTCGTCCGCTCGGTCCGAACGGAAACGATGCTTCGGCGCCCCGCTCATGATCGGCTCACAGCCCGCTCACACCGCCCGGAAAGGCCTTCTTCGGCGTTCCGCTTACGATGTCGTCCAGATGGTGAGATAACCGGGTACCCCGAAGCAACCCTGCTCTCTCCGGAACGTCTTTGGAGGCACAAGGCCGTTTCGGCGCAAGCCTGTTCAGCAAGAGGGAACTCGAGGCACGATGGTTCAGTTTCGGCTACTGGGGCCGGTTGAAATCGAGATGAACAATGGCCGGCTGATCCCTCTGGGTTCGGGGCGGGTCCGCACCGTGGCGGCGGTGCTGATGAGCGAGGTCAATCAGGTCGTCCCGGTGGGCCGGCTGATCGACCTCGCCTGGGACACGGAGCCGCCGGCCCGGGCGCGGGGTGTCGTCCACAACCATGTGCACCGGCTGCGGCAGCTGCTGGCCGGGCACGCCGAACTCGTCACCCGCGGCACGGGATACGCGCTGGCGGCCGACCCCGTCACGGTGGACGCCACCCGCTTCCGGCATCTGGTGGCCGCGGCGCGCGGCGCCGAGCCGCACCGGGCCGTGCCGGTGCTGCGCCAGGCCCTCGGGCTCTGGCGCGGGGACGCCCTGGCCGACGTGCCCGGCGAACGGGTGCGCCGGATGCTCGGTGTGGGGCTGGCCCAGTCGCGGGTCGCGGCCCTCCAGGACCTCGGGCGGCATCTGCTGCACCTCGGCCGGCACGGCGAGCTGATCACCGAACTCACCGCGGGAGTGGCGGAACACCCGCTGCACGAGGAGCTGACCGCGCTGCTCATCCGCGCCCTGCAGGCCGACGGACGGCAGGCCGAGGCGCTCGACCAGTACTACCGCGCCAAGCGGCAGCTCAACGACGAGCTCGGCATCGATCCCGGGCCCGCGCTGCACGGCGCCTATCTCGCGGTGCTCGGTGGGGAGACGGTGCCGGCGCGGCCGGTTCCCGCCGCCGGGCGCAGGGCACCGGTCCGCGCCGCGTCCGGCGGCCCGCCGGCCCTGCGAAGCGGGCCCGCGCCCGGCGGGCCGTGGCACGACCGGATCGCCGGCGTCCGCAGCGGGCCGGACCCCGCCGACGACGTCTGGCGCCCGCCGCCGTCCGTCCCCGCCGCCGCACCGCTGCCCGGCCCGGTGCCGGACTTCTGCGGCCGGGAGCGGGAGCTCGCCGCCCTGGACCGGGCCGCCGCGCCGCCCGGCGCCGGCTGCGTGGTCCTGGCGGGCGGGGCCGGGACGGGCAAGACCACCCTGGCGGTGGAGTGGGCGCACCGGCGCCGGTCCGACTTCCCCGACGGGCAGTTCTTCCTCGGCCTGCGGGGGCTCGGCCCGGAGCCCCGCGAGCCCGGGGCGGCCCTGTCCCTGCTGCTCACCGCCCTCGGCGTGCCGGAGGAGGCGATTCCGCCCGCACTCGCGGACCGTTCCGCTCTGTACCGCTCGCTGGTCGCCGGACGCCGGATCCTGGTCGTCCTGGACGACGCGGGCACCGTCGGCCAGGTGCGCCCCCTGCTGCCCGCCGCCCCGGGCTGTCTGACGGTGGTCACCAGCCGCAGACGGCTGACCCCGCTGGCGGTCCGGGACGGCGCCACCCTGGTGACGGTGTGCCCGCTCGCCCCGGACGACGCGCTGGAGATGCTGGGTTCCGCGCTGGGCCGGCCGCGGATCGCCGCCGAGGAGGACGCGGCCCGGCGGGTCGTCGGCCTCTGCGACCGGCTGCCGCTGGCGCTGCGGATCTCCGCCGCCCGGCTCATGGCCCACCCCGACTGGAGCCTGGAGTGCTGGGCCCTGCGGCTGACCGACGAGCGGCGGCGGCTGACCGAACTGTCCGTGCCCGGCGAGGACTCGGCCATGGACGCCGCGCTCCGCCTCAGCCACGACGCGCTCTCGCCCGGCGCCGCGGGGCTGTTCCGCGTGCTCGGGCTGCTCCCGGGCCCCCGGATCGAGGTCTCCCGGGCCGCCGAACTCGCCGGGCAGGACCTGGACCGCACCCGGCGCGAACTCGCCGAGCTGTGCGACGCGCACCTGCTCCAGGAGCACGTCACGGGCCACTACCTCCGGTCCGACCTGGTCCGGATCTATGCGCGGCAGCTGGCCGTCCCCGGCCCGGCCGCATGAGGGCCGGGCCGGGGACGGAGCGTCAGGTGCCGCCGCGGCCGCACGGTCGGCGCGAAGCCTGCGGTGCGGTCCGGCGCCGACCGGCCACCCGTCGGCGAGAAGCCGGCGGCCGGGATAGGCGAACGCCGGCCGCCCGCCCCGGGCGGGTCAGCGGCCCAGCTGCTCCTTCACCCGCTTGCCCTCGGCGGACTCGCCCAGCGTCTTCCACAGCTTGGCGGAGCTGAGGGAGGTGTAGACGCCGGGGGCGCCTTGCGCCGCGCAGCCGTCGCCGTAGGAGACGATGCCGGTCTGGATGGGCTCCTCGCGGCCGGGCACCGTGCGGAAGATCGGGCCGCCGCTGTCGCCCTGGCAGGAGTCCTTGCCCTCCACGCCGGCGCAGAAGTTGACCTTGGAGTTGTACTCCTTGTAGCTCACCTGGCACTCGGCGTGCGAGAGCACCGGAACCTTCACCTCACGGAGCCGGTCCGGGGTGTGCGGGATGTCGGTGTCGGTGTTGCCCCAGCCGATGACGGTGGCCTTGGCGCCCGGGCGGATCAGCGCGTCCGTGCCCGGGGTCGGCATCTTGGCGGGGGCGATGCCCGTGACCGGCTTCGCCAGTTCGATGAAGGCCATGTCGTAGGCCGCGTCGCCCTTGGTGTAGCGGGGGTGCACCACGAGACCGGAGTCGCCGGGGCCCTCGGACTTCCGGACGTTCCGGACCTGGCCCTGCTCGGAGTCGGAGAGCACCGTGCGGCCGACGGCGACCTGGAGCTTCTTCGGATTCTCGCCCTCGACGCAGTGCGCCGCGGTCATGACGACGTTCGGCGCGATGAGGCTGCCGCCGCAGAACTGTCGCTTCAGGGCGTTGCCGGAGCCCTTGTGCAGCAGCGCGGCCATGAACGGGTACGCGTCGTTGGACGCGCCGCTGCCGCCGATGATCCGCGTGCTGGGGCGCGAGCGCTCGCCGGACGGGGCGTCGGCCTGGGCCGCCGGCGCGGCGGTCGCGACCAGGGCGGCGACCGCGGCGGACGCCATACCGGCGGCGGCTATTCTCCGGGCGTTGCGACGGGAGGAAGAAATGCGCATGGGGGGTCTCCTCTGTGCGTAACGAAACTCCGGCAAGCAGAAATGAGGGCTCGCGGAATCGAGCCCGACATGCTTGGGGAGAAGCGACGTTGAGCAACCCTAGAAGTCGCCCGGTGGCCGCGTCAAAGAATTCCCGGAGGAATTCCGGTTGTTCGGCACAGGGAATGCGACGGGAACGCGACGGGCCATTCTTCACGCCGCTCACTCAGACGCGGAACCGGCTCCCGAGGTTGATCCGGAATCCGAAGTTCTTGGTACGGGACGGGTTTGTACGGGGGAGGCGGCCGGTGACCGGCGGAGAGCGGAGCGGCCGTGCGGGGATTCCCCGGGAGTTCGGCGGCAAGCCCCGGCCGCTCGGCGGAAAGCCCTGGTCGTTCGGCGGGAAGCCCCGGCCGTTCGACGGAAAGCCCTGGTCGTGCGGCGGGAAGCCGCCCCGGGCGTTCCGTGGGAACAACTCCCCGCCCGCCCCTCACAGGTGCTCCGCGAGCACCTCCGCGAGGTGCCGCCCGCGGCGGCCGGACAGCTGGTCGAGCTGGGTGCGGCAGGAGAACCCGTCCGCGAGGATCTCCGTCCCGGCGGGCGCGGACCGCACCGACGGCAGCAGCTGTTCCTCCGCGCAGGCCACCGACACGTCGTAATGGCCGCGTTCGAAGCCGAAGTTGCCCGCCAGGCCGCAGCAGCCGCCGCTCAGCTCACCGGTCAGCCCGGCCCGTTCCCGCAGCCTGCGCTCCGCCGCGTCCCCGAGGACCGCGTGCTGGTGGCAGTGGGTCTGGCCGGCCACCGGGCGGTCCAGCCGCGGCGGCTCCCAGTCCGGCGCGTACTGGTCCAGGGCCTGCGCGAAGGTCCGTACCGACGAGGCGAGTTCCGCGGCGCGCGGATCGTCGTCCACCAGCTCCGGGAGGTCCGTCTGCAGGGCCGCCGCACAGCTCGGCTCCAGCACCACGAGCGGCAGCCCGGAGCCGAGCACCGGCGCGAGGGCCCCCAGGGTGCGCCGCATGACCTTCCGCGCCCGGTCGAGCTGCCCGGTCGACACCCAGGTCAGCCCGCAGCACAGCGCCCCGCGCCGGGGCGAGGGCGGCAGCACGACCCGCAGCCCGGCGGCCTCCAGCACGGCCACCGCCGACCGGCCGACCGACGGCGCCAGGTGCTCGGTGAAGGTGTCCGGCCAGAGGACGACCGTCCGGCCGCGCTCCGCCCCGGCCGGTCCGCCGCCGGACGGGCCCTCCCGCTTCCGCCACCACCGGGTGAACGGCTCGGGCGCCAGCTCCGGAACGCTCCGCTCGGGCGCGATGCCGCCGAGCCGTTTGCCGAGATCCCCCAGCGGACCGCGCGCCGCCGCGTTGAGCAGCGGGGCCGACCGCAGCGCCGCGGCCGAGCGCAGCCACACCGGCAGCCACCCCATCGCGTAGTGGGCCGCCGGGCGCACCCGCCCCTCGTAGTGGTGGTGCAGGAACTCCGCCTTGTAGGTGGCCATGTCCACCCCGACCGGGCAGTCGCTGCGGCACCCCTTGCAGCTCAGGCAGAGGTCGAGGGCGTCCCGCACCTCCGTGGAGCGCCAGCCGTCGGTGACGACCTCGCCCGCGAGCATCTCGTGCAGCAGCCGCGCCCGGCCGCGGGTGGAGTGCCGCTCCTCGCCCGTCGCCCGGAACGACGGGCACATCACCCCGGCCCCGGCGACCGCGGTGGTACGGCACTTGGCGACGCCGACGCACCGGCGCACCGCCGCGGAGAAGTCGCCGCTGTCGTGCGGGTAGCCGAACTCCACGTCGACCGGCTTCCGGGGCAGCGACGCGAAGCGCAGGTTCTCGTCGAGCCGGTCCGGCCGGGCGAGGATGCCCGGGTTGAGCCCGCCCGCCGGGTCCCACAGATCCTTGAACTCCTCGAACGCGCCGACCAGTTCGGGCCCGTACATCCGCGGCAGCAGCTCGGCCCGCGCCTGCCCGTCGCCGTGCTCGCCGGACAGCGAACCCCCGTGCTCCACCACCAGGTCGGCGAGGTCCTCGGAGAAGTGCCGGAAGCGCCGCACGCCGTCGCGGGTGAGCAGGTCGAAGTCGATCCGGACGTGGATGCAGCCGTCGCCGAAGTGCCCGTACGGCGTGCCGCGCAGCCCGTGCTCGGCCATCAGCCCGCGAAAGTCCCGCAGATAGCCGCCCAGCCGGGCGGGCGGCACCGCGCAGTCCTCCCAGCCCGGCCAGGCCTCACTGCCGTCGGGCATCCGGGTCGCGGTCCCCGAGGCGTCCTCGCGGATCCGCCACAGGGCGCGCTGCCGGGCCGGGTCGGTGACCACGTCGCGGTCGGTGGTGCCGTCCGCCGCGGCCCGGCACAGCGCGTCGGCCCGCGCCCGGGCCTCCGCCGCGTCGGCGCCGCCGACCTCGACGAACAGCCAGGCGCCGCCCTTGGGCAGCCGGGCCGCCGCGGCGCCGGGCACCAGGTCGGAGGCCATGCCCTCGACGGTCAGCGGCTTGTGCGGCAGCAGGGTGTGCGCGGCGTCGGCGGCAGCGCCCTCGTCCTCGTAGCCGAGCACCGCCAGGACCCGCGCGCCGGGCGCCTCGACGAGCCGGACGCTCGCCTCGGTGAGCACCCCGAGCGTGCCCTCGCTGCCGGTGAAGGCCCGCGCCCAGTCGGCCCCCTTCTCCGGCAGCAGCTCGTCCAGGGCGTAGCCGGAGATCCGGCGGGGCAGCTCGGGAAAGCCGGTGCGCAGCAGCGCGAGGCGCGCGGCGACCAGGGCCTCGGCGCCGTCCCGCAGCCGCGCCGGGAGCCCCGTGGTCCGCTCACCGCGGCCCAGCCGGACGCGCTCGCCGCCGTAGGCCAGGACGTCCAGCTCGTGCACGCTGTCGGCGGTGGTGCCCCAGGCGACGGAGTGCGAGCCGCAGGAGTTGTTGCCGATCATGCCGCCGAGGGTGCAGCGGGCGTGGGTGGACGGATCGGCGCCGAAGGTCAGCCCGTGCGCGCCCGCCGCCCGGCGCAGCTCGTCGAGGATCACCCCGGGCTGGACGACGGCGGTCCGGCGCTCCGGGTCGACGGACACGATGCGGTTCATGTGCCGGGTGAAGTCCAGCACCACGCCCACCCCGGTGGCCTGGCCGGCGATCGACGTCCCGCCGCCGCGCGGGACGACCGGCAGCCGGTGCTCGCGGCAGACGGCGAGCGCGGCGGCGACGTCCTCGGCGTCCCGCGGCGCGACGACGGCGTCCGGGACCCGCCGGTAGTTCGACGCGTCCATGGTCATCAGTGCCCGGCTCGTGGAGTCGAAGGAGACCTCACCACGGACCGCTGTCCGCAGCGCCTGCGCCGCGTCCGGGGAGAGCTCGCTGTCCCTGCGCCTGTCCATGGGCCCAGCCTGCCCGAAACCCGGCCGCCTTCACCTGTGCGGACGGTGAAGGATCCGTAGGGCGGACGGGTGACGGGGCCGTCGAGGGGACGGCGGAGGGGCCGTCGTGCGGACGGTGAAGGGGCCGCCGGGGCCGCCGGAGGGGGACGGTGACGGAGCCGCCGGGGCCCGCCGTGGGGACGGTGAAGGGCCCATCGGCGCCGCGCCCCCGTTCAGCCACCCGGGGGCCCGGCCTGCGCATCCCCCGTCGGCGCGGGCCCGGACCCGCGCCCTCCGCACGGTGCCGCACCGCCCGGCGGCCCCTCGCGAAGCGGAACGATATGTCTCATCCGCTGGACTCCGCCCTGCCACCCCGCCCCGACGGACTAGGCTGCCCACCGTGGCTGAGATCCAGATTCCCGCTGACATCAAGCCCGCCGACGGTCGTTTCGGCTCGGGCCCGTCCAAGGTGCGTACGGAGGCGCTCAGCGCCCTGGCGGCCACCGGAGACTCCCTCCTCGGCACGTCCCACCGCCAGGCCCCGGTGAAGAACCTGGTCGGCCGGGTGCGCGACGGCGTCCGCTCCCTGTTCTCCCTGCCCGAGGGCTACGAGGTGGTGCTCGGCAACGGCGGCTCCACCGCCTTCTGGGACATCGCGACCCACGGACTGATCGAGAACAAGTCCCAGCACCTGTCCTTCGGCGAGTTCTCCTCCAAGTTCGCCAAGGCCGCGGGGCTCGCCCCCTGGCTGGCGGACCCGACCGTCATCGCCTCCGACCCCGGCACGCACCCCGAGCCGCGGGCCGAGGCCGGTGTCGACGTCTACGGCCTCACGCACAACGAGACCTCCACCGGTGTCGCCGCCCCCATCAAACGGGTCGCGGGCGCCGACGAGGGCTCCCTCGTCCTGGTGGACGCCACCTCCGGCGCCGGCGGCCTGCCCGTCGACATCGCCGAGACCGACGTCTACTACTTCGCACCGCAGAAGTCCTTCGCCGCGGACGGCGGCCTCTGGCTCGCCGCCTTCTCCCCCGCCGCCCTGGAGCGCGCCGCCCGGATCCACGCCTCCGGCCGCCACATCCCCGAGTTCTTCTCGCTGCCCACCGCGATCGACAACTCGCTGAAGAACCAGACCTACAACACCCCGGCCCTGGCGACGCTCTTCCTCCTCGCCGACCAGCTGGACTGGATCAACGGCAACGGCGGCCTGGACTGGGCCGTCGAGCGCACCGCCGACTCCTCCTCCCGCCTCTACGGCTGGGCCGAGAAGTCCCCGCACGCCACCCCGTTCGTCACCGACCCGGCCAAGCGCTCCCAGGTCGTCGGCACGATCGACTTCAACGACGACATCGACGCCGCCGCCATCGCCAAGACGCTCCGCGCCAACGGCATCGTGGACACCGACCCGTACCGCAAGCTGGGCCGCAACCAGCTCCGGGTCGCCATGTTCCCCGCCGTCACCCCCGCCGACGTCGAGGCCCTGACCGCCTGCGTCGACTACGTCATCGACAAGCTCTGAGGCGTATCCCCGCCTCCGCATACGGGCCTCCGGCAGCGCGCCGGGGGCCCGTACGCATGGGTGGGGCCGACGTCGTCCTCTGAGTGTCGGCGGTGCCCCGGGGGCCCGTACGCATGGGTGGCGCCGTTCCCCGGATCCCCGTCCCGGTGGAGGGCGCGCGCCCGGTCCCGCGGGACGCCCGGCAGCCCCGTGGGACCGCCCGGGATGACGGCCGCACCGCTCTGTGCCTCCATGGAGTCATGGCCACACCAGGACTCGCACCGTTTGTGCGGCAGGGCTGCGTCCTGCTGACCACGCACAAGCGGGACGGCACGTCCGTGGGGACGCCCGTCCACATCGCCGTCGAGGGCGACCACGCCTACATCCGCACCTTCGGCAAAGCCGGCAAGGTCAAGCGGATGCGCAACTTCCCCGAGGTGGAGATCGCCCCCTGCACCCGCTTCGGCAAGCCGACCGGACGCACCCGCCGGGCCCGCGCCCGCCTGCTCGACGCCGGAGGAGGCGAGAACGCCCACGCCGGCGCCCTGATCGAACGCAAGTACCCGGTGGTGCAGCGCTTCCTCGTCCCGGCGGCACACCGCATCCAGCGCGACCGGACCCTCCACTACGAGCTGCGGCTGGTGGAGGACGAATCGGCATCCTGACCGGCGACCGTGCACACCGGCGAGCACCGGCTCAGCCCCGTCGGCCCGGGTGTCGTCTGCGTTCTTGCAGGGTCTTGCAGGGGCGCAGCTCGGCAGTCGGCACGTCCAGCACCACATCCCCCGTGTACTGGACAGCCATAGTCACCGACCCACCACGCAGGAACGTCACTGTCGGTATATCCCGGTGAAGGCGGACTCCATCCTCTCAAGTCATCACACTGCGCGGTGAATCCATGACGGATTGGTGCACACCGCTGTAGCGTCCAGACGTACATGACAACTTCACCATCCAGGGAGCACACCGTGCGCCGTCGCACCACGTCCGCCTTCTCCATGGCGGCCGCAGCCTTGCTTCTTGCCGCTTGCGGCGGCGGGACGGAAAAGAAGAGCGACGAGATCGCCGGGGCGAACAAGGGCCAATCCTCGGCTTCATCGAGCACCTCACCGGCCGACGACCACGTCAAGCGACCGAATATGCCATTCCCCGGCGACTACAAGTCGGTTGCCGATTGGAAGGCGCCGACGGATTCTCAGCAGGCAGCCGCACTGAAGGACGCCCTGAACTTTTCACTGGCCATCCGTCACGGCGTCATCGAGCAGGACGCAAATGATCCGGCATACCTGTTCTATGCAGCCCCGCTCGGAAGCGCGAAAGAATACGCCAAGGATCAGATTCAGAAGCACATCGACGGGGGCTGGACGCTGACCGGCACCGAGCGCTGGAGCCGACCCGAAGTCAGAGTTTCCACGGACGACAAAAGGGCAGCCGTAAGCTTCTGCCATGACCAGTCGAAACTGTACGGCAAGGAAGTCAAGACCAAGAAGGTTCTCCGGACGAAGGAGAGCGACAAGGACTACTCCGTCTTCGAGCTGGTGATGGAGCGCGCCCCCGAGGAAAATCTTTGGCGGGCCAAGTCGATTGAGGTCAAGGGGGAGGCCACACAGTGCAAGGACGTTTCGCAACAAGACTGACCGTCTCCGCACTACTGACTGTCTCGTTGACCTGCCCGGCAGCCCCGGCATTCGCCGGGGACCCGGTGGACATCACCACCCCCGCCACGGGAGGGCGGAAGGATGACACGCTCTACGCCCAGGCCGCGAAGATCTCCTACGACACCTCGAAGAACGGATCGGGGCGTTCGACGGGTGGCCTGACCGTGTCCGGAAGCAATTGGACCCCGCCGCCCTGTTGGTACGCACCGTTATGGAATCCCGAGGAATTCGCGAAGAAGACCGAGAAGGAGTACAAGGAAACCATCAACTACCCCGGACAGGCGAACTACGCGAAACGGGCCGTTGACGAGTATCGCCGGGAGTACAAGGACGGCAAGTACAAGAACTACAACAAGGACAAGCAAGGCAAGGGCATGTGGTGGGCCGCGGTGGAGAACCCCGCGGAACCAGATGTCCTCAAAAAGGGATCCTGTGACCGGCTGCCGTTCTGGGCAGACAACGGTAAGACCCCGAAGGTCGAGAACGCCATCGATCCGGAAATCCTTGCCGGGCTGGCATACCAGCAGATCAAGGTCCCCGAAAGCAGAATCGAGATCAACCCGGACGACCGTCAAACGGTCAACCTCGCGACCTGGGCCTGGCTCGACAGAGCCACCTTCAAGCCGATTTCGGTCACGGCCTCTGTCGCCGGGGGGCTCAATATCCAGGCGACCACCACCGCAACGCCGGTCGCACTCAAGCTGGATGCGGGAACCAAGGATGTCGAATTGCACCCGTCATCCGGCGAATGCCCGATCGGCAAGAATGGCAGCATCGGCCGACCCTACTCCAAGGGAAACGCCGAACGGACTCCCCCGTGCGGACTGACCTATCTGCGAGCCACATCGGGCACCGCCCCGTACAAGCTCAGGGCAACCATTACCTGGAAGGTCGAGTGGAAGGGAACCGGAGGCACGGGCGATCAGCTGCCGGACGGAGCCTTCGGCACCGACCAGGATGTCACCGTGCAGGAAGCCCAGGCAGTCGTCGACTCACGCAGCGGCACCGGTTCATGACCTCCGCACCAACGGCCTGAACAGGGGCCCGCACCGCGGACAGGCCAGTCGCACACCGGTGGGTACCGGGCGTCCGCCCGAGGCCCGGTACCCACGGTGCGAAGCCGCCAATCTGGGGTCCCGTACTCATGACAGCGCCGCGGCCCGCCCCTGATGCTGGCGTGGCCCGGCGCTCCCCGCGTCGGTCCGTACCGATGTCTCCGTCCGTACCGATGTCTCCGAGGGCTGATCGAATGAGTTCCGTGTCCGTCTCCCGAGTGCTGCCCCCGGCGCTGGCCGCCGGCGTGCTCTGCGCGCTGGTCCTCTCCGGGCTCCAGCCGCACGACCGGCTGACCTGGGTCCTGGAGACGTTCTGGGTGATCGTCGGCCTGCCGGTCCTCGTGCTGCTGTGGAAGCGGTTCCAGCTCACCCCGCTGCTGTGCTGTCTGCTCGCCGCGCACGCGCTCGTCCTGATCGTCGGCGGGCACTACACCTACGCCGAGGTCCCGTTCGGACACTGGCTGCAGGACACCCTCGGCCTGGAGCGCAACCCCTACGACCGGATCGGCCACCTCACACAGGGCTTCGTGCCCGCGATCCTGGTCCGCGAACTGCTGGTCCGCACCTCGCCGCTGCGCGGCAGCGCCTGGCTGGCGCCGCTCACGGTCTGCGGCTGCCTGGCGTTCAGCGCCTTCTTCGAGATGATCGAGTGGTGGGCGGCGCTGGCGGGCGGCGCGTCGGCCGATGCCTTCCTCGCCACCCAGGGGGACCAGTGGGACACCCAGTGGGACATGGCCTGTGCGCTGATCGGGGCGGTTCTCGCGCTGACCCTGCTCAGCCGGTTCCACGACCGCGGGCTCGCGCGCCTCACGGCTCCCACCGCAGCCCCGGCGGCCTCGCCCGCAGTCCCGGCCTGAGCGCAGCACTGCGGCGATCGCTGCACCGCGCGGCGCAGGCGTACAGAGCCACTCCGGGCCGCTCACCCGCTGTCTTGGGCGGTTGAGCCGTCAGGCGTCGGCGACGGGGTCACCGGCCGACGAGTCCCCGGCGCGGGGACACGGTGGATCTCGTAGACCGGGTAGGCCACCGCCAGGCCGTCCACCCGGCCCTGGAAGACGGTGGTGCGGGTGAACCCGGCCTTGGCCAGCACGCAACCGGAGGCGGGATTGTCGGGATGATGCTTGGCGCTCAGCCGGTCCAAGTGGGTGGCAGTGAACGCATACGCGATGACCTGCCGGACAGCAGCGGTGCCGTACCCGCGCCCCCAACTGTCTTCCCGCAAGATGTAGCTCAAGGTGGCGTGACCGGCGCCCCGGTCCCGGAGCTTGATTACCCCGATCAGGTCAGCACCGGCGGTGACGCCGAAACACCACCGTTCGCGCGGGCTCACCCGGGCTTGAGTGATGGCGGTCGTGACGCAGGTGGTGGCCTCCCCGATGGTCATGACGTATCCGCGAGTGAAGGTGACGGAAGCGCCGCTGTAGATCCTTTGCACGGCCAACGCGTCACCGGGGACCAGGTCCCGCAGCGTGATCACTGGGTCTCCTCGATGAGGGCGACCAGGTCGGCGGCGGTAGGCCGCTCGTTGGGGACGGGTGCCATGCACGCGGTGACGATCTCCTCGAAGACGGGGAAGGACCACGGCCGGGCGTCATCGAACCAGAGGCGCTTTCCGGCGGCGATGGCGTGGAGCTTGTCCACCCGCGGGGTGTCATCGGCGTAGGGGACAGGGCGGCGTCCGGTCCAGCACCAGAACAGGGATGCGCCCAGTCCCCAGATGTCGGCCGGCGGTTGGGCCTGGATGTGGGTGTCGGCGGATGTGGTCAGGAGGGCGTCGGCGATCTCGGGTGCGGTGGTGTGGGTCAGGGCGCCCCGGTACGGAAGCCGACCTGCCCTCTCGTGCCCGCACGACAGGGCGAAGTCGAGTAGTGCGGCGCGGCCGTCGGGGGTGATGAGGGTGTTGGTGGGCTGCACGTCGGCGTGGGCCCAGCCGGCTGCGTGCAGCCGTTCAAGCTGCTCCGCCCAGGTCCGGGCAATACCCAGGAGCCACGGCCGTACCGAGGGCCGGTCTCCCTCGGTCCCGCGGGCCAGGGCCATGGCGGTCCACGAGGGGGTTCCGTCGATCCAGCGGACCGCCAGCCACCGGCCGCCCTCCCACGCGCCCGCATCGACCCGGTACCCGGGACTGACGGCGCCCGCGTCGGCGAGAGCACGGAGGTGCCGGTCCTCCTGGGCCATCTCCGCGACCTTGTCGCGCCCAGGTGCGGCCTCGGGGTTGTTGGCCTTCAATGCCACAGTTCCCCGGGAGCCGATGACCTTCCATGCGCGGGAGCCTCGCCGGTCACTGAGCAGATCGCAGATGGCCGGACCCAACAACTGCTCGAGGGCTGCTACCGCCTCGGCCGGAGGTGCTGCGCCCATAATCTGATGTCCTTCCAGTCGTGCCCGAGATGGCTGAACACGTCGCGGCCGTCGTCCTCCGCGGACGCCACGGCAGCCGCCAGGTTCGGAGTGCCTTGCAGGAACCGCCCGTCGCGGGGCCGGACGGCGGCCCGCACCGGCAGGAACGAAACCGGTGGCGGCGGGACACTACGGCCGCTGCGGTCGGTGCGCTCCTCCCCCGCAGCGAACTTGCCGATCATCAACCCCACCGGCCCGTATAGGTGCTTCAGAGCCCAGTGCGGCCACTGCAACACTTCCCTTCCGGCGCCCAGGATGGCCACGTTTTCGCACACGACCGCCCCATGGGCGCGGGGCACCAAGGGCCGAACCCATTCAGCGGCCTGCACGGCGGCATGAAACACCTCGGCCTCGACATCCTGGGAGGCGCCGACGGCTTCGTACAGCGTCCAGCCGGTCAGTCCGCGATCGAGGGACGGGGCGAGGTAGGGACAGTGGGCGGTGACGGCCCGCATGTAGGCGACGATATCTGCCCGGGGGGTGGTCGTGCGGGATGCGATGAGGCGGAGCGCCCCAGCACTGGACCGGCGCGCTCCGCCAACGGACATGGTCATCACAGGGTTGCTGCCGCCGCCTGTCGTGTGGGCGCCGCCACGTCGCCGCCGTCGCCCGGGACTGGCGAACAGTCCCATTCGGCGACCACGGTCCCAGTCTCGCGATAGCGGGCCAGCCTCTCGTGGTCCAGGCCCCCGTGCTGGTCGGTGAACCAGATTTCGGGCAGTGGCCCGAACAACTCCCCATAGGCACGGACCCAGGAGATTTCACCGGCTCCCACATTCGGGGCGTGCCCGATCCGGCGCCCGGCGTGTTCGATGCAGAATTCCTGGTAGTTCGGCGAGTTGAGAAGACGGTGCCATTCGCTGTCGATGGCCGGGGAGAACATCTCCGGGGCAGTGCAGCCGGCATCGAACTGCCGGACGGCGACCTCAAGGAACCTGCCGAGTTCGACCTGCTCCACGGTGTTGGTGCTCACGGTGTGCTCCTCTCGTTGATTCGAGTGGTGCCGGCGGCCGGGCGGAGCTGGCCTCTTTCCTCCACCGGGACCCGGGGTACAAGGGGCGACCCGGTGTTCGTCAGGGCGTACAGAGCATCGGCGAGGTATCCACGGCCGGAGTGGCCGACTCGTCGTTGCATGCTCCGGGAACTCTGCGGCGACCGACAGTCACAGGATGCTCACTACAAAGCAAGGGAAGTACCCCATACCGGGGTACTTCCTGACTGCTGCTCAACTTGACAGCCGCTTGCCCTCCCGGTCAGGCCACTGCTTGGCCCATCCATGCGGCAAGCGTCCGTACGTCCTGGCCAACACGGCGGTACTGCTGCGCGAGGAGCCGTACCGCCTCGCGGGCCATGGGGTGATACCGGGTCTGTTGAGGTGCCACATGACGGGCATCTTGCAAGGCTGTCAGGGCCTTGCCCCGATCGCCGACGGCAAGGAAGGCACGCGCGGCGTCGATGTGGTGATGTCCCCGCCGGGTGGGCGGTAGCGACGGGGGCAGGCGCAGAGCGCTCGCTCTCTTCGCGGCCTCATCGGCATTCTTGAGTTCGACCTGCGCCGCGATGTCGTGTACCGCGACGTTCGCCGGGCCGAACGTAAGGTGGTAGTGCACCCGGTCTGTTTGGTCAGGGATCCGCACGGCGAGCCGGGAAGCCTCGGCGAGATGGTGCTCTGTGGCCTGCACGTCTCGGGCGCGGGAAGCGAGCGTGGCCTCACGCAGTCGCAGGCTGCCCAGCAGCGTCACAACAGACGACGAGGATGTGCCTGCTTCTTCGCTGAGTTGGTCACGAGCGTGGTCCAAGAGCCGGAGCCCGGCGCCGTACTCGCGGGCAGCCTGGAAGCCTCCGGCTCGTGACCACTGGGCGAGCGCAACCGTCAACGGATCGGCCGAGATGCCTGCTGCCCAGCGCTGCCGGTCATCCAACTGCCCAGCGAGGTCCGCATATCCGAGCCGGTAGGCGAGGCAGTGTGCCATGTAGTAGGCGGAAGCCAACATCTTCGCGGCCTGGAGCTTCTTATCACCTTCCAACAGATGCACCGCAGCTGTCAGTTCTTCCAGCAGTTCGGGTAGTGCCCGGCCGAGCCGGGTGTACCGGGCCGCTGCACGGTGGCGGGTGGCATCCTCAAGGTCACCGGCAATGTCCGCCAGAGGGCGCGGCGTGGTTCGCCACTCCGGAGGTAGATCGAATGCACGCACCACGGCCCGGATGGCAGCGATGGGGGCGTGTGCCTTCTCGTCAGATGGTTGCTGTCCACGGTAGGGCTGGCCGGTCAGCTCTTCCACGCTCACAGCAAGTGTTCGGGCGACGGTGGCGAGAAAGCCGTGAGTGGGCAGGCGTTCGCCCCGCTCAACTTTGCGGATGTTCCCCAGGGAGAGGTGGGAGTGCTCGGCAAACTCACGCTGGGTGTAGCCCGCGAGGTTCCGATAGGAGGCGATCCTCGCCCCGATGCTCTCGTCGGCATGATTGGGCATCTGGACTCCGTTTCGACTTCACCACTCGAAACGGTACTCCGCAGGCTTCGGCCTGGGATACGCCTACGGCTCGCTTCCACGGCATTTGGGGGCGGGCCGATTGGCCTACGGGCTGCGCATGTTCCTCTTCGCTCCGGGCGGCGTGTGGACGGTCGCCCGCCGCGTAGCCCCTACCCTGCACCCGATGCCCCCGCTCACCGTGCCGAGCGGCGGGCCGCGGGCGTCGCCATTCCCTCGGCTGACCTGCGGCAGCTGCAGTCGCTACCAGTGGTTGGCAGCGAGGGTCAGCGACTACGAAGCCTGACGACTTCTCCACGTAGGGGGCCACGACGCCCTCGCCGCTAAGGGCCAGAACGGCGTCAGGCCGTCCAGGCAGTCACCGCCGGCGGAAGATCCGGCCGAGCCCCAGCAGCAGCACGGCCACCCCGGCCACCGCCAGCGCGCCCACCACCAGGTTGAGGTCGGTTTCGAGGCTGCTGTCACCGTCGTCGTCCCGGTCCCGCGCGCCGGAGGAGCCCTTGCCGTCCTCGGACTCCTCCTGCGCCGCCGAGTCGGGCAGCAGCTCACTCCGCAGATCCACCCGCGTCACCCGGGACCGGGCACCCTCCGTGCCGTACATCAGCGCCCGGCCGTCGGGCGTGAAGGTCACCGACTCGCCCTGCCGCTGTATGGGGAGGCTGGGCTGCCCGAGTCGCTCCGGGGCGCCGTCCTTCCAGCGGTACTCCAGCGCCGAGAAGTAGCTGCGGACGGCGAGCCGGCTGCCGTCGGGCGAGAAGGCGGCGTCGGTGGCCCACAGGTCGATGTCGGCGATTCGCTCGAAGGTGTTCACCCCGGACGCCGACATCCGCTTCGGCCCCGCGAACAGCCCGCCGCCGTCCTCGTGCTTGCTGATGATGTAGACCCGGCCGGTCTTCGGGTGGACCAGCAGCGACTCCGCGTCGCGCGGCCCCCCGTCGTAGCGGACGGTGTAGCGCACCGGGGTGACCGTGGTGTCCCGCAGCTCCTTCGGCTCCTGGAACTGGTAGATCCACACCTCCGGCCAGCCGCCGCCCAGGTTGTCGCCGATGTCCCCCACGTAGACCCGGCCGCCGGGCCCGACGGAGATCGCCTCGACGTCCCGGGTGTCGATGCCGCTGAGCGTGACGGTCGCGACGGTGCGGCCGGTGGCGCTGTCGACCGCGTAGACGTACGGGCCGTCGTCGCTGTCGTTGTGCGTCCAGTAGATCCCGGGGTGCTCCCGGCTGGCGGCCAGCCCGCTGGACTCCGTGATCCGTTGGTCCTCGATGCTGAACGAGGACGGGCCGTCGGGACCGGCGGCCGCCGCGGGCACGGCGGCCGGAACCACAACCAGGGCAGCGGCGCCGAGGGCGCACAGAAGCGAACGCATCCCTAAAGATTGCCACCTGCCGGACACGGTCGGTGCCACGCGAACCGGCCGGAGGCGGCCGGGAGCCCCATCGTGGGCCGGTCCGTCCGGTCGAGTCCCCCTCGGCGGTCCGGGCGAGTAGCGTCCGCAGCACACCGCCAGGACGGAGCCGCCATGCCCGACGAGCCCTCGATCGGTCAGAACCTCGCCCGCCTCCGTGGCCAGACCGGGCTCACCCAGCAGGAGCTGGCCGACGCCTCCGGCGTCAGCGTCGCCACCATCCGCAAACTGGAGCGCGACGGGCGCTCCACAGCACTGATGGGCACCCTCGCCAAGCTGGCTCGCGCCCTGGACGTCAAGCCCTCGGCGCTGCTCGGCCAGCCCCAGGCGCTCCGTCAGGAGGACGGGGAGCGGACCGCGAGCGTCGCCGTCCTCCGCCGGAGCATTCACGCGCTGGACGAGATGCCCGGCGTCCCGGTGACCGTCGAGGAGCGCGAAGGCCCGGCCCTCGACGAACTGCGGCGCACCGTACGGATCCTGTGGCAGGCGTACCACGACGGTCGGCACGCCCTCCTGATCGGCGGCCTCCCCGACCTCATCGGGGGCGCGAAGGCGGCCGTGCGCAGCCTCCGCGGGGAGGGCGCCCGCGAGGCGGCGGCCGACCTCAGCCGCGGCTACCAGCTCGCCGCCCACGCCGCCGTTCACCTCGCCCAGGACGACTTGGCCCGGTCGGCGCTGGACCGGGCGATGCTCGCGGCCGACGCGGCGGAGGACCCGCTCCTCGTGGCCGCGGGCTGCACCGGCCTCTCCTGGGTGCTGCTCCGCCAGAACGAACCGGAACTGGCCGCCCGGATCGCCGTGGCGAAGGCGGCCGAGCTCAACCCGCGCGTCTCGCCCTCCGATTACCCGGCCCTGCGCATGTGGGGACGGCTGATGCTCTGCGCGGTGACGGCCGCCTCGCGCCAGGAGGACCACGACGGGGCGAAGGAGTTGCTGGACGAGACCCGCCGCTGCACCACCGTGGTGCGGGACGACGCCACCGACTACACGAACGGCGGCAACTACGCCTTCTTCGGCCCGGCGAAGATCGACATGATCGCGGTCGAAGTCGCCGTGTCCCAGGGCAGATCCGGTGAAGCACTCCGCCTGGCGAAACGGGTCACCCCCTCCCGCCGCGTCCCGCCCACCGGCCGCAGCCGCCACCTGCTGGACGTGGCGCAGGCCCAGACCTGGGAAAGCCAATTCACCCCAGCTGTCTCCACGTTGACCCGGGTCAGGGAGGCCACACCGGAGTGGATGCGGTACCAGGTGCTCGCGCGCGTGATCGTCCGGCAGATCGTGGAGGGCAAGGGGCGGCGCCGGATCGACGGATTACTGCCCCTGGTCGAGCATCTGAACGGGCGCACCGGCTGACCGGACGGCAACTGATACACGGCGTATCACTTCGCGCCGCGTAATCCGTCCGGCACGGACCGTCCCCATGTCCCGGTGCCCTCGATCGCGGTTGGCTGTGTGTGCCGCTCGGCGCCCCGGCCGGGCAACAGCCCCGGCCCGCCTGGGGAAGAGGGCTCCGAGCGGCATCCCAGCAGCGCCCCGCCCGTGCGGCCCACCGGTCCGCGCGGAACCGGGCACCGAGCCGAGGAGATGGCCCGCCCCATGCCCACCGCCCGCTTCCTGGTCACCGGAGTTCCGTGCGCCGTCGCCCCCGCCCGGCACCGCATCCTCGACACCGCCCGTCGCTGGATACAGCTCACCCCGGAACTCGCGGACGCGGTGGAGCTGGTGACGTCGGAACTGCTGACCAACGCCGTGGTGCACGCGGGCGGGCTGATCTCCGTCGGGCTCTTCGCGGAGCACGGACGCCTGCTCGTCGAGGTCTTCGACGGCTGCCCGGCCGGCCCACGGCCCCGCACCGCGACCGGTGTGGACGAGACGGGCCGCGGCCTGGAACTCGTCGCGCTCCTCTCCGCCCGGTGCGGCTGGGAACCGACACCGCGCGGCAAGAAGGTCTGGGCGGAGTTCGCTGTGGCCCCCGACCGCGCAGGGCACGGAACCGGAACGCCCCCGCGTGGCCATCGTCACGTCGCAGGCCGGGGCCGCCATCCGGGATGATGGCCCGATGCGAATCATGTTCGTCGGCGACTCGATGACCATCGGAGGCGCCGGCGAGCACACCTGGCGCTATCGGATGTGGCAGCACCTCAACCGGGAGTTCGGCGGCCCGTACCGCATCGTCGGGCCGCGCACCGGGCTGCACGACCCGTACTCCGGCGCCGCCGACTCCCAGGCCTACGCCGACCCGGACTTCCCCGAGCGCGCCCGGTGTCATCTCGCGGGCTGGGGCGAGGGCTGGCTGCACATGGCGCCGCTGATCCGGGAGACAGTCGCCGAGCACCGCGCCGATCTGCTGCTGGTCTCCCTCGGCCTGATCGACCTCGGCTTCTACACCGACGCGGAGCAGACCGCGGCCAACGTCCGTGCCTTCGTCGCGGAGGCCCGCGAGGCCAACTCCCGTATCCGGATGGTGCTGTTGCCGGTGATACCCAACATCCGCGCGGAGTCCGACCCGCCGTTCGCCGAGCAGTGCCGCCGTTTCAACGAGCTGCTGGCGAAGACCGTCGCCGACCTGGACTCGCCCACGTCCCCGCTGCTGCTGGCGTCCCGCCCGGAGGGCTACGACACCCAGCGCGACACCTACGACGGGACGCACCCCAACGCCTCCGGCGAACACCGGCTGGCCGCAGCCTACGCCGACGCGATGTACCAGGCGTGGGACCTCGGCGGCCCGTACGAGCCCCGGTAGGACGTGGCCGGGCGATCATGCGCCCCCTCCCGGGACGGTCGACGGCAGCCCTCGTCATCCGCCGCCGAACGTCACCCGGGGTCCGCCTCCGGACATCACCCGGGATCTGTCTCCGGACATCGCCCGGACACGTCCTGACCGGCCGGCCACCGCGTCCGCTCCCGTCTGCGCGAACGCCGGATCCGTCCTAGCCGGCGACCACGTCCGCTCCCGCCTGCGCGAACTTCTCGTCCAGCGCCCCGGACGGAGCGCCTGCGACGCCGATGCCGGCGATCGGCGCCTTCCCGGCGGTGACGGGGACACCGCCCGCCAGGAACAGGGTGCCGGGGATGTCCTTCAGGTTCGGGGCCTGCTGCAGACGCTCGGCCAGCTGGGAGGTGGGGGCGTTCCAGGCGGCTGCGGTGAACGCCTTGCGCTCGGCGGACTCGTAGGACTGCGGGCCGGCGCCGTCGCCGCGCAGGGTGACGATCGTGTTGCCGTTGCGGTCGACGACGGCGACGGTGACCCGCTGGTTCTCCTTCTCGGCGGCGTCGAGCGCGGCCCGCGCGGCCTTGGTGGCGGCGTCGATCGTCAGATGGGTGGAGGTGGTGGTGGCCCGGGCCGGGACGGAGGCCGGGGCGGCAGGGGCGGACGTCGCGGCGGGTGCGGAGGCGTTCGCGGACACCGCGCCGAAGCCCGACAGGGCGACGGCGGTGAGCACGGCACCGCCGGTGGCGAGGCGGGCACGGCGGGAGAACGTCCTGTGCACGGGGTTCATGGCGTTCATGGTCGGTCGACTCCTCAGGTGGGCGGGCTTCAAGCGGGTGGGCTTCAGGTGGACGGGCTTCAGGTGGACGGGCGGCAGCTGGGCGGGCGGCCCGGTTGCCGCCCCTGCTGCGTCCGCTCTCCACCCTCGGCCCGGAACCCGGCCCGGACGGTCGGCGTTCCGGCTGCCCCGGCGCTGCGGGACGGACGACACCGGGGTCATCCGATCGGTTGACCGCCCGGCCCCCGCACGCGGTCACAATGGAGGTGTTTGCCCAGCTCGACGCCGCTCTGCGGGTCGCCGGGCCCATCGACGCACGCGTGAGGGGAGCAGGATCCGGATGCGGAACCGGTGTGACGAACCGAGCGCCGTGGACACCCGGTGGCTCGGCGCCGTGCTGCACACGGCGTTCTTCCTGCTGCTCGGCGGAGCGCTCGCCCGCTTCCTGCTGCGCCATCCGGGCGAGCCGCGCACCCCATGGATCATCGGGCTGTGCGTCGTGCTCGCCGTACTGCACCTGCTGGGGCCCGGGATGGGCGACGCGGGCACGCGACCGAACCGGCGGCGTTCGGCCTGGCTGGCGCTGGTCGTCGTGGTGTGGATGGTGCTGGTCGTGCTCGCGCCCAGCTTCGCCTGGTGCGCGGTGCCCCTCTTCTACACCGGCCTGCGCACGCTGCCGCCCCGCGCGGCCCTCGTTCTCGTGGCGGTCCTGACGGCGCTCGTCGTCGCCGCGCAGGTACAACTGGCCGGGCGCTTCGACCCGAACCTCGTGCTCGCGCCGCCCGCCGTCGCCGCCCTCGCCACCGCCGTCTTCCTGCAGATGGAACGGCACACCGCCCGCCAGCGCGTCCTGATCGACGACCTGATCCGCACCCGCCGCGAACTCGCCGCCGCCGAACGCCGCGAGGGCACCCTCGCCGAACGCCAGCGGCTCTCCATGGAGATCCACGACACGCTCGCCCAGGGCCTGTCCAGCCAGCGGATGCTGCTCCAGGCGGCGGACCGGGTGTGGGACACCGAACCGGACAAGGCCCGTGCCCACGTCCGCACCGCCGCGGGCGTCGCCGAGCACAACCTCACCGAGGCCCGGCGCTTCGTGCACGACCTGGCCCCCACCGACCTCGCCCGCGGCGGCGGCCTCGATCAGGCGCTGCGCGCCCTGGCCGCGCGGGAGTCCGGGGCGCAGCTCACCGTACGCGTCCACGTCGACGACGACGGCCGGCTCGCCCGGCTGCCCGACCGGGTCCAGTCCGCCCTGCTGCGCATCGCCCAGGGCGCCCTGGCCAACGTCCGCGAGCACGCCGCCGCCGGCTCAGCCACGCTCACCCTCACCCTCCTCGACGACGAGGTCGTCCTGGACGTCTCCGACGACGGCCAGGGCTTCGACCCCGCCGCGCTGCCCGACCTCCCCGGCAGCGGACGCGGGCACGGGCTGCCCGCCGTACGGGCCCGGCTGCGCGCACTCGGTGGCACCCTGACCGTCGAGTCCGCGCCCGGCGAGGGCACCGTCCTGTCCGCCGCCGTCCCCCTGGAGGCGCCCCGATGACCCCCGACCGCGCTCCCGTGCGCATCCTGGTCTGCGACGATCACGCCGTCGTGCGGGCCGGGCTGCTCGCCCTGCTCGACAGCGCCGCGGACATCGAGGTGGTCGGTGAGGCCGGCACCGGCGAGGAGGCGCTCGCGCTGGCCGCGAAGCTCGCCCCGGACGTGGTGCTGATGGATCTGCAGCTGGGCGAGGGGATCGACGGCGTGGAGACCACCCGCCGCCTCACCTCCGTCCCGGGAACCTCCCTCCACGTCCTGGTCCTCACCACCTACGACACCGACGCCGACATCACCCGCGCCATCGAGGCGGGCGCCACCGGCTACCTGCTCAAGGCCGAGCGCCCCGATGAGCTCTTCGCCGCGATCCACGCCGCCGCCGAGGGGCGTGCCGCCCTGTCCCCGCCGGTGGCCGGCCGCGTCATGGCCGGCCTGCGCCGGCCCCGGACCACCCTCACCGACCGGGAACGCGACATCCTGGCCCAGCTCGCCCGCGGCCTCGGCAACCGGGACATCGCCCGCGCCCTGTACATCAGCGAGGCCACGGTCAAGACCCACCTGCGCCGCGTCTACGACAAGCTCGGCGTGGAGACCCGCGCGGGCGCCGTGGCGGTCGCGAAGGAGCGGCGACTGGTGCCGTGAGGGCGGCCCCGCGCAACCGGCGGCGGCCCTTGCACGGGCCGGGTGAGCACGGCGGCACGGGCCGGGTGAGCACGGCGGGCGTCTCGACGGGCCGGGAGCTCCACCGCGCGAGGGGCCTTGCTTCGAGCGCACTCCAGGGCGTTGGCTGGTGAACCATGAAGTACACGCAGCTCGGACGCACCGGACTCAAGGTCAGCCGACTGGTCCTCGGCACGATGAACTTCGGGCCCGTCACCGACGAGGCCGACTCGCACGCCATCATGGACGCCGCGCTCGGCGCGGGCGTCAACTTCTTCGACACCGCCAACGTCTACGGCTGGGGCGAGAACAAGGGCCGTACCGAGGAGATCCTCGGCTCGTGGTTCGCCAAGGGCGGCGACCGCCGCGACAAGGTCGTCCTCGCCACCAAGCTGTTCGGCCACATGGGCGCCGGCGAGCCCTGGCCCAACGACGACAAGCTGTCGGCCCTCAACATCCGCCGCGCCGTCGACGCCAGCCTGAAGCGGCTGGGCACCGACCACATCGACCTGTACCAGTTCCACCACGTCGACCGCTCCACCCCGTGGGACGAGATCTGGCAGGCGATGGACGTCCTCGTCCAGCAGGGCAAGATCCTCTACGTCGGGTCGAGCAACTTCGCGGGCTGGAACATCGCGCAGGCCAACGAGGCCGCGCGGCGCCGCCACTCCTACGGCCTGGTGAGCGAGCAGTGTCTGTTCAACCTCGTCGAGCGCCGCGCGGAGATGGAGGTCGTCCCGGCCGCGCAGGAGTACGGCCTGGGCGTCATCGCCTGGTCGCCGCTGCACGGCGGCCTGCTGGGCGGGGCGATCCGCAAGGAGCGGGAGGGCGGTGCGCAGCGCGGCGCCACGGGCCGGTCCGCCGAGGCGCTGGCCAACACCGCGCAGCGTCAGCAGATCCAGGCCTACGAGGACCTGCTCGACAAGCACGGTCTGGAGCCCGGCGAGACGGCGCTCGCCTGGCTGCTGACCAGGCCGGGCGTCACCGGTCCGATCGTCGGTCCCCGCACCGTCGACCAGCTGGCGTCGGGGCTGCGCGCGACGGAGCTGGAGCTGTCGGAGGAGCTGCTCGCCTCGCTCGACGAGATCTTCCCGGGCCCGGGCCCCTCGCCGGAGGCCTTCGCCTGGTGACGGCCGCCGGAGGCCTTCGCCCGGTGATGCCCGGCGGAGGCCTTCGCCCGGGGCTGAGCCGCGGGGGCTGAGCGGCGGGGGCGCGGGAACGGCGGCCGTGCTCAGCCGAGCGCGGCCGCCACGGCGACGACGACGAGTATCAGCACGAGCGCGCCACTGACGATCCGGGTTCTCATCTTCGGGTCCACGCTTCGAGGTTAGCGGGGCGGGAGCCCACAGCTCCGACCGCCCCTCGCTCGCCCCGCACTCTCCCCCGTCGCTCCGGCCGCTCCCCGACCGGTCCGTCCCCGCCCCGGTGACCGCTCCCGCGGGGCGGCCGCGCTCCGGTCACTCCCCGAGCGGTCACACACCGCCCGGTCACTCCCTGAGCGGTCACTCACCGCCCGGTCACTCCCCGAGCGGTCACACACCGCCCGGTCACTCCCCGAGCGGTCACACACCGCCCGGTCGCACAACGAACGGTCACTCGCCGAGCGGCCACGCCCCGACCGTCTCGTACCGGGGCTGCTGCCCCGCGGCCCCCGGCACCGGCGGATGGCTGCGGACCAGGCACAGCTCCCGGACGGTCCACGGGCTGCCGACGAACTCCGCCAGCTCCGCCACGTACGGGCGCAGGTCCGCGTCCCGGCGGTTGCGGGCGATGGTGAGGTGCGGGGTGAAGTGCCGGTGGTCGTCGAAGCGGACCCCGGCCCGCCGGCCGGCCGCGGAGGCGGTGCCGGCCAGGTGCCGCATGGCCTCGCGGTCGCCGTCGGCGCCCGCCCAGAGCGCGCGGTCGCCGAACCGTCCGCCGCCGGCGAGCCGCAGCTCGTACGGGCCGTGCCGGTGTGCGGCGCGGGCCAGCCGCTCGCGGAGCTCCGGCACCACGTCCTCCGGCACCTCCCCGTAGAAGGCGAGTGTGAAGTGCCAGCTCTCGTGGCCCGTCCAGCGCAGCTCACCGGCGGTGGGCAGCGCGTGCAGGGTGCGGACCTCGTCGGCGAGCTCCGCGACGGCCTCCTCGGGCGGCAGCACAGCGGCGAAGAGTCTCATCCGGTCAGTCTCGCGCACGGGAACGACACCGGTGAGCGGTTCACGGACACCTCCCGAGCGGCTCCGGCCCGCTCAGGCAGCCGTCGCCAGCTTCTCCTCCGGCGAGGGCGCGCGGGCCACGAACTCCAGATGCCGGTGTCCGCGCCGCAGGTCGACCTTGAGGCGCAGCCCGCCGACCCGGGCCAGCATCAGGCCGACACCGACCGCCGCGGCCAGCGACACCAGACCGCCGGCGACGAAGCCGACGCGGGCGCCGTAGACGTCCGTGAGCCAGCCGACGATCGGCGCGCCCACCGGCGTACCGCCCATGAAGACCATCATGAACAGGCTCATCACCCGGCCGCGCATGGCCGGATCGGTGGCGAGCTGCACGCTGCTGTTCGCGGTGACGTTGATCGTCAGGCCGAAGGCGCCGATCGGCACCAGCAGCGCGGCGAAGACCCAGAAGGTGGGCGCCAGGGCCGCGGTGATCTCCAGCAGGCCGAAGAGCACCGCCGCTCCCACGAGCAGCCGCAGCCGTGAGGTGCCGCGGCGGGCGGCGAGCAGGGCGCCGATCAGCGAACCGGCCGCCATCAGGGTGTTGAGCAGGCCGTAGGTGCCCGCGCCGGCGTGGAAGATGTCGTCGACGAAGGCGGTCAGCCAGATCGGGAAGTTGAAGCCGAAGGTGCCGATGAAGCCGACCAGGACGATCGGCCAGATCAGGTCGGGGCGGGCCGCGACGTAGCGCAGGCCCTCCCTCAGCTGCCCCTTGCCGCGCGGCGCGGTGTCGACCCGGTGCAGTTCGGCGGCGCGCATCAGCAGCAGGCCGGCGATGGGCGCGATGAAGGACAGCCCGTTGAGCAGGAACGCCCAGCCGCTGCCCACGGCGGTGATGAGGACACCGGCGACGGCGGGGCCCACCAGCCGGGCGGACTGGAAGTTGGCGGAGTTCAGGCTGACGGCGTTGCGCAGCTCGGCCGGTCCGACCATCTCGGCGACGAAGGCCTGCCGGGCCGGGTTGTCGACCACGGTGACCACACCGAGGAGGGTGGCCATCAGATAGACGTGCCAGACCTGGACCTGCCCGCTGAGGGTGAGGACGGCGAGCGCGAGGCCGGTGAGGCCCATCGCGGTCTGGGTGATGAGGAGCAGCTGCCGCTTGGGGAACCGGTCGGCGATCACACCGCCGTAGAGCCCGAGGAGCAGCATGGGCAGGAACTGCAGGGCCGTGGTGATGCCCACGGCGGCCGAGGATCCGGTGAGGCTGAGCACCAGCCAGTCCTGGGCGATGCGCTGCATCCAGGTGCCGGTGTTGGAGACCACCTGTCCGGTGGCGAAGAGCCGGTAGTTACGGATCTTCAGGGAGCTGAAGGTGGAGCCGCGCGGCTTCGCGGTGATGGTGTCGTCGTCGGGGGTGTTCGGTGCGGGTGCGGAGTCTGCTCCGGGTCCCGTACTCAACGTGGGGTCGCCTCCTCGTCGTGCGTGCGGTCGTGGTCTCAACCCGTGCACGGCCTGCCGGGCGCGCGCTCCGCGCCGCGCTGCTACAGGTGCGCGAGTTTCTCCAGAACGGGCGCTGCGGCACGCAGCGCGGCCCATTCCTCATCGTCGAGCCGCCCCGCCAGCTCCGCGAGCCAGGCATTGCGCTTCCGGCGGCTCTCTTCGAGCATGCTTTCGGCCCGCTCCGTCTGGGTCACCACCTTCTGGCGGCGGTCCTCCGGGTGCGGCTCCAGCCGGACCAGCCCCTTGGCCTCCAGCATCGCCACGATGCGGGTCATCGACGGCGGCTGGACGTGCTCCTTGCGCGCCAGCTCGCCCGGTGTCGCGGAGCCGCAGCGGGCGAGGGTGCCCAGCACCGACATCTCCGTCGGGCTCAGCGACTCGTCGACCCGCTGGTGCTTCAGCCTGCGGGACAGACGCATCACGGCGGACCGCAGCGCGTTCACGGCTTGGGCGTCGGCTGCGGCGACGTCCGGGGCTCCCCCCGCCGGAGGAAGGGGGTGAGCGGGTTCCGACATGTCTTTAGCCTAACTCATTACCCATGCTAAGGACCAAGGGGATGCGTGTGACTCCGGCCGCACTCACCCGAACGAGTGACATGGGGCCGGAAACCGGCCCCACTCCGCCCCGGCCGTCGGGACCGTACGGAGATGGGATCAGAGGTGCTCAGCCTGCGACTGGACGGTGAGCTGCTCGACCGGATCCGGGAGCACGCCGCGAAACGCGGCATGAGCGTCCAGGACTATGTGGTCCGGACGCTCATGCGCGACGACTTCGACGAGCGGTTCAGAACGGCGGTCGACGCCACCGCCCGCTTCTACGACGGGGAGACCGCCCCCACGGGCCGGATACCGCCGCCTGCGGAGGGAGGCGACGGACAGCCGGGGTCACGTGATCGGCGGAGGGATCACGAGACGCCGAGGGCGTCCTCGATCGGGCCGAGCAGGAAGTAGACGAGGAAGCAGAATCCGACGGCGTTCAGCAGCCACGGCACCGTACGGAACCGGCCCGTCGCCGCGCGGAAGAGGATGAACGACAGCACGCCGATGCCGATGCCGTTGGTGATGCTGTAGGTGAACGGCATCGAGATCATCGTCAGGAAGGCCGGGGCCGCGACGGTGTAGTCGCTCCAGTCGATCTCCCGCACGTTGGCGGCCATGATCAGGAAGCCGACCACGAGCAGCGCCGGGGTCGCCGCCTGCGACGGGACGACCGTCGCCAGCGGGGTGAAGACCAGGGCCAGCAGGAAGAGCCCGCCGGTGACCACGTTGGCCAGACCGGTGCGCGCCCCCTCGCCGACGCCCGCCGTGGACTCCACGAAGCAGGTCGTCGCCGAGGCCGAGCCGAGACCGCCCGCCGCGACCGCGGCGGAGTCCACCATCAGGACCTTGCCCATGCCCGGCATCTGGCCGTTCTCATCGGTCAGCCCGGCCTCCTCGCCGACGCCGATGATGGTGCCCATCGCGTCGAAGAACGCCGACAGCAGCACGGTGAAGACGAACAGGCAGCCGGTGATGACGCCGACCTCGTGGAAGCCGCCGAAGAGACTGACGTCGCCGATCAGCCCGAAGTCCGGGGTGTCCACGATCTTGCTCGGCACCTCGGGGACGGTGAGGCCCCACGCCTTGCCGGGGATGTCCTCGACGGTGTTGACCACGATCGCGACGACGGTCATCGTCACGATGCCGATGAGGATCGCGCCCTTGGCCTTCCGGATCACCAGCACGAAGGTGAACGCCAGCCCGATCACGAAGATCAGAACCGGCCAGCCCTCCAGCCGGCCGCCGGTGCCCAGGCCGAGCGGGACGGTGGTGTGCGCGGCGTCCGGGTTCCGGGTCACGAAGCCGGCGTCGACCAGCCCGATCAGCGCGATGAACAGGCCGATGCCGATGGCGATCGCCCGCCGCAGCCCGGCCGGGATGGCGTCGAGGACCCGCTGCCGCAGCCCCGAGGCGACCAGGATCATCAGCACCAGACCGGCCAGGACGACCATGCCCATCGCGTCCGGCCAGCTCATCTTGGGGGCGAGCTGGAGCGAGACGACGGCGTTGATGCCGAGGCCGGCGGCGAGGGCGATCGGGACGTTGCCGATGATGCCCATGAGGACGGTCGTCAGACCGGCCAGCAGCGCGGTCGCGGTGACCAGCTGCGCCGTGTCCAGGTGGTGGCCGTACTTGTCCACACCCGAGCCGAGGATGATCGGGTTCAGCACGATGATGTAGGCCATCGCGAAGAACGTGGCCAGCCCGCCGCGGATCTCCCGGGAGATCGTCGAGCCCCGCTCGGAGATCTTGAAGAACCGGTCCAGCGGATTCTCCGGCGACGGGTGGTGGTGCGGAGGCGGGGAGTCGACCGGGGTCGAGGCCGAGGAGGGCATACGGGACCTCAGTGGTACGGGCCGGGAGGCGGGGAGGCGGCCGAAGAGGCCGGGAGCACGACCGGGCGCGACTTGGATGAACGAACGAACAAAACACGTCGAACCCTGGACCGGGTCAGTATGAATGCATAACCCAAAGATCACCATCTCCGCGCGTAGACCCAAGCACCACGTGCCGTCGGGCCCCGCGACAGCGGCCCGTAAGCTGTGCGCATGACGAAGTGGAGACCCAGGCACGAGGCCCCGGAGCCGCTCGAGGGCAACGTCGTCGGGACCGTTCTGGGCGGCACCGTCCTGTGGTTCGTCCTCTTCCTCGTGCAGCTCCCGTTCTACGGCTGGTTCGACGCGCACGGGTATCTGTGGTGGCTGTGGACCTGCCTGGCCGGTGCCGGGCTGGGTCTCATCGGCCTCTGGTACGTGCGCCGGCGGGAGGCCGCCATCCAGCGGGCGGAGTCCGAGCGGGCCGGACCGGACCCGGGCGCGGACGGCACCACGGCGGCCTGAACCGTCCGCCGGGCCGCGGCATGCCGCGGCCCGGGGCGGCAGGCACCCTTCCGCAGCCCTCCGAAGGGTGAAGGGCCCGTTCCCCCCGTACGGTCGTAACCATGACCGAGCGGTCGCCGACCGGCAGTGCGCGTCCGGAGCCGTCCGGGGGCCCGGGGGCGCGGCAGGCCATCGACGCGGGGCCGGAACTCGACCCCGTCCACCCCGTCTCCCCGCCCGGCACCGGGCGCCCGGCCGGTTCCGCGCGCGGACTGACCGCCGCCGAGGTCGCCGAACGGGTGGCGCGCGGCGAGGTCAACGACGTCCCGGTGCGCTCCTCCCGGTCCGCCGCGGAGATCGTCCGGGCCAATGTGTTCACCCGGTTCAACGCGATCATCGGCACGCTGTTCCTGATCATCCTGGTGGTGGGCCCGATCCAGGACGGCCTCTTCGGCTTCGTCATCGTGGCCAACACGGCGATCGGCATCGTCCAGGAGCTCCGCGCCAAGCGGACCCTCGACCACCTGGCCGTGATCGGCGAGGCCCGGCCCGTCGTCCGCCGGGACGGCGCCTCCACCCCCATCGCCACCGCGGCCATCGTGCTGGGGGACCTCGTCGAGCTCGGCCCCGGCGACAAGGCGGTCGTGGACGGCGTGGTGGCCGAGGCCGACGGTCTGGAGATCGACGAGTCGCTGCTCACCGGTGAGGCCGACCCCGTGCTCAAGCACCCCGGGGACCGGGTGATGTCGGGCAGTTTCGTGGTCGCGGGCGGCGGGGCGTTCACCGCCACCCGGGTCGGCCGCGAGGCCTACGCCGCCCAGCTCGCCGAGGAGGCGTCCCGCTTCACCCTGGTCTCCTCCGAGCTGCGCAGCGGCATCAACCGGATCCTCACCTACGTCACCTGGATGATGGTGCCGACCGCGATCGGCCTGATCATCAGCCAGAGCGTCGTCGAGGAGCACGACTGGCGGGAGGCCGTGCGCCGGATGGTGGCGGGCATCGTGCCGATGGTCCCGGAGGGCCTGGTGCTGCTCACCTCGGTGGCGTTCGCGATCGGGGTGGTCCGGCTGGGGCGGAAGCAGTGCCTGGTCCAGGAGCTGCCCGCGATCGAGGGGCTGGCCCGGGTCGACGTGGTCTGCCTGGACAAGACCGGCACCCTCACCGAGGGCGGGATGGACGTCGCGGCGCTCCGGCCGCTGGGCGGCGAGGACGAGGAGTACCTGCGGCGGGCGCTCGGCGCGCTCGGCGCCTCCGACCCGCGGCCCAACGCCAGCCTCCGGGCCATCGCCGAGGCCTACCCGGACGGGCACGGCTGGCGCTGCACCGGGGCGCTGCCGTTCTCCTCCGCCCGCAAGTACAGCGCCGCCCGCTTCCGCGAGGAGAACGGGCGGACCGGCACCTGGCTGCTGGGGGCGCCCGATGTGCTGCTGCCCGCCGGTGACCCGGTGCTCGCCGACACCGGGCGGCTCGACGCCCAGGGCCTGCGGGTGCTGCTGCTGGCCCGCTCCGAGCGGGAGCCGGACGACCCGGAGGCCGCCCGGGACGTGGTGCCCGGCGCGCTGGTCGTCCTGGAGCAGCGGCTGCGGCCCGACGCCGGGGACACCCTGCGCTACTTCGCCGATCAACGGGTCGACGCGAAGGTGATCTCCGGGGACAACGCGGTGTCGGTGGGCGCGGTGGCCGGGAAGCTGGGCCTGCCCGGCGCCGACGCCCCGGTGGACGCCCGCGAGCTGCCCGGGGAGACGGACCGGATGGCCGGGGCGCTCGACGACGGCACCGTCTTCGGCCGGGTCACCCCGCAGCAGAAGCGGGACATGGTGGGCGCGCTCCAGTCGAACGGGCACACGGTGGCGATGACCGGCGACGGGGTGAACGACGTGCTGGCCCTGAAGGACGCCGACATCGGGGTCTCCATGGGCTCCGGCTCCGAGGCGACCCGGGCAGTCGCGCAGATCGTGCTGCTGAACAACAGCTTCGCGACGCTGCCGTCGGTGGTGGCCGAGGGCCGCCGGGTGATCGGCAACATCACCCGGGTCGCGACCCTGTTCCTCACCAAGACCGTGTACTCGGTGCTGCTGGCGATCCTGGTGATCTGCTCCCAGGTGCCGTACCCGTTCCTCCCCCGGCATCTGACGCTGCTGTCAACGCTCACCATCGGCGTCCCGGCGTTCTTCCTGGCCCTCGCCCCGAACCGGGAGCGGGCCAAGCCGCACTTCGTGCGGCGGGTGATGCGGTACGCGGTGCCCGCGGGGCTGATCGCCGGGGCGGCCACCTTCGCCACGTATCTGCTGGCCCGGCACTACTACACCGGCCCGGACGCCCTGCCCGCCGAGACCAGCACGGCGACGCTGACGCTGTTCCTGATCGCGCTGTGGGTGCTGGTGATCATCGCCCGGCCGTACACCTGGTGGCGGGTGGTTCTGGTGCTCGCGATGGCCGCGGGCTTCCTGGTCGTGATCATCACGCCGTGGCTGCAGACGTTCTTCCAGCTGAAGCTGGTCGGCACGGCGATGCCCTGGACCGCCGTCGGGATCGCGGCACTGGCGGCGGTGGCGCTGGAGGCGGCCTGGTGGGTGGTCCGCCGCAAGCTTCCGGACTGAGCCGGGCGGCGGGCGGCGCTCGCGCGCCGCGCCGCCTCCGCGGCCTGCGCTACCGGTCGAACCAGCGGTCCCGCGCCAGTTCCTCCGTCCGCGACGGGTCCTCCAGCAGCGCCGCCACCTCGAACCGGCGCGGCCACTCGCCCGCCGCCCAGGCCAGGCCCGCCGCCACGCCCTCCAGCGTCGCCGCGTGCAGCACCCCGTCCGGGGTGTGCCGCCAGTCCGCCTCCACGCCGTCGACCAGCAGTTCCTCGTGCTCGACGTAGCTCTCGGGGGTCGCCGGGCCGAGCAGGGTGCGCACCGCCTCGGGGACCTCGTGGGTCTCGCCCTCCCCGGAGTCGACCCGGCCCTCGTACGCCTCGCTCAGCCGCGAGACCTGCAACAGCTCCGCCAGGTCCGCCGCCCGGGTCGGCCGGACCGGCAGCAGCGCCCGGCCCGCGGCGAGCGGCAGCAGGTCGGGGGCGTCGGCGACCAGCGCGTCGGCCGCGTCCACGACCCGCACCTCGCCGTCCACCACGGCCCGCAGCTCGTCCGGGAGCGTGACCTGCTCCGGGTCGAGGCCGGCGAGCGCGCTGTACAGGGCGTGCAGCTGGACGGCGGTCACCGGGCGGTCCGGGTCGGCGAGCCGGGCGAGCAGTTCGGCGGCGCCGCCCGGCTCGTCGAGCAGCGCCCCGACGGAGGTGCGGACGCCCAGGGCGCGCAGCACCTGCTCGTCCTCGAAGCCGTGCGCGTCGGCCGCCTCGTAGAGCCCGGCGAGCAGCGGGTCCCCGCCCGCGGCCCGGAGCCCGGCCGGGCGGCGGCCGTCCAGCACCGGGTGGCCGCGGAGCCACCAGGCGGTGTACGGGCGGACGGACTCGGTCGTGCCGTCCGGCAGCAGCACCCGCACGGGCGCGGTCAGCGCGTCCCGCAGCGGCGGCTGCGCGAGCAGGGCGAGCGCCTGCGGCCAGGCGTCGTCGTCGACCAGGTCCAGGTCGCGGACGGCGACGATCTCGGTGGCGACGGGCGGCACCGGGGTGTCCGGCAGCCGGTCGAGCACGTCCTCGCACCAGACGTCCACGGAGTCCAGCAGCCCGGCGTCGTCGGGCTCGGCGAAGTCGCCGTCGCGGGGGTCCAGTTCATCCGGGTCGAGCACCACGTCCGTGGCCCTGACCAGGGCGAAGTTCGCCAGCACCCCGACGGCGGTGAGCGGCTGTTCGCCCCAGCGCTCGGCCAGCTCCGCATCGCAGGCCGCCAGCTCCCCCTCCCGGATGATCTGCTCGAACGGGCTGCCGGGGAGGACGAGTTCACCGGCCGGGGCCGGCTCGCCCTCGTCGTCGGGGAGCGCGAGCGCCGCCAGCCAGGGCTCGTCGCCCGGTTCGAGCCGGGCGTCCCGGACGAGCCCGAGCACGGCCTCGGCCAGCTCCTCGGCGTCCAGGGCGTCCTCGTCCCAGATCTCCCCGCTGTCGAGCGACCCGGCGACGGCGGCCCGCACCTGCGCGGTGGTGAGCACGGCGCGCGGGGTGGCCGGGGTGGCGCCCAGCTTCTCCAGGAGCGGGTGGGCGGCGTCGGGGTGAGCGACCTTCAGACCGAGCCGGGCGAGGGTGGCCGCGCTGGTCGGCCCGGCCGCGGAGGCGTCGGCCGGGGCGCCGGAGGCATCGGCCGGGGCGCCGGAGGCGGGGATCCGGGTCGCGCCGACGACCACGTCGGCGAGGTCCGGACGGTGCTGTTCCGCGGCGCTGTCGTCGGCGCCCGGCAGCGGCAGCAGCACCTGCCGGGGGCCGATGGTGGTCCGGCCGTCGGCCAGCGGCACGGGCAGGCCGCTGAGCCGGTCCGGGTCGGTGCCGGCGAGGCTGTCGTAGAGCCGCCGCCACCAGGCGGGGGCGCGCTCGACGCCGGCGAGCCGGTCGATGGCCTCGCCCAGCGGCACCCGGGCGACCCCGAGCGCCCGCAGTTCGGGGCGCCGTTCCAGACCGGCGGGCAGCAGGCTGGGGAACAGCTCGGCGAGGACGCGCACCGTGGCGTCCCCGGCGCCCTCGACGATCTCGGCACCGGTGGCGCGCAGCGCGTGCACCGCGGCGCACGGGCCGCCGGGCACTTCCCCGTCCCAGTCGGTGTGCCGGGTGCCGCGCTCCTCGGGCCGCAGGTCGGCGGCGTCCCAGGCACCGGCGGGACCGTCCTCCTCCGCGTCCGGGGCGGGCGGCGCCGCGCTGGGCAGGAACGGGACGCTCGGCAGCAGCCGCAGCACGGAGTCCCGGAGCCGGCTGTCGAGCTCGCCGCTGCCGAGCGGGCCCGGCACCAGGTCGATGGTGCCGGTGCCGACGGGGTGCCAGTCCCGCAGCAGCTCCGCGTACGCCTCGGCGGCCCGCTCCACCAGGAAGTCGGTGAGCGGTCCGGGCGCGGCGTGCCGGCGGGTCGGCTCCAGCGGCAGGGAGGCGATGAGCAGGGCGGGCAGGCCGAGGGGCTCGTCGGTGGGGGTGGGCGCGTGCACCACGGGGGCGGTGCCGGGCCGGGCCGGTGCGCCGTCCGCCGCGTCGTCGACGGGCACCGCCCAGGTCACGGACCAGGCGGGGCGCAGCCGTTCCTCCAGGGGCCGGTCGGCGAGGAGCTTCTCGTCCAGCCGGCCGCCGGCGGCGGCGGTGCGCCAGCGCGTGGTCCGCGCCGCTCCGGAATCGGAGCTGTCCTCGATCACCACGTACGGGCCGTCCCGACGGCTCGTCAGCGTCCGTACCCCGTCGGGGGTTTCCGTGACGATCTCGGACAGGCCCGGGAGGGTGAGCAGGGTCGCGTCGTCGATCCCGGCGAGCAGCCGGGCCGCGAGGTCGGCGGCGGCGCCGTCGCGCAGCGGCAGGACCACGGCCGTGTCGTAGCCGACGGGCGCGCTCCCCTCCGCGGGCATCGGCAGCCGCAGCAGCGGCACATGGCCGTCGCGGCGGCGCAGTTCGTCGCCGAGGCCGGGCCCGGCGGCCGCGGCCCGCGCCGCGAATTCCCGCGCCTCGGCGAGGGACCAGCGCACGCCTCCGGTCCGGCCGACGACGGCCGGCTCGTCGCTGACCGCGAGCACCGCCGAGAAGCCGACGCCGAACCGGCCGACGGAGCGGGCCGGGTCGTCCGTGTCCCGCTTGGCCGAGGCCCGCAGGGTGGACAGCGACTCCACACCCGCGGCGTCGAGCGGGGCGCCGGTGTTGGCGGCGGCGAGCACGGCGGGGGCGTCGCCCTCGGCGGGGCGGAGCGTCAGCCGGAGCCGGCCGGGCACCCCGGCGCGGGCGGCGGCGTCGGCGGCGTTCTGGGCCAGTTCGACGACCAGCCGGTCGCGGTAGCCGCCGAGGACCAGGTCCTCCTCGGCGTTGGCGTCCTCCCGGAACCGGGCGGGCGAGGCGGCCCACGCGTCCAGCACACCGCGTCGCAGCCGCGCCGTCCCGAAGGGGTCCGCCCCGTCGTCCGTCGCCTGCACCATCGCCGTGCCGCCCACGTGTCGCTCCCTCTCCCGGACCACCGACTGTCAGCGCCGAACGTACCGCTATCCGGGCCGGAAGGGCGTCCGCACCCCCTGCCGGTCATCCCGGACGCGCCACGGCGGCCGGAAGCGGCGGCTCGGGGCGGTGACCGTACGGCCTACGGCGACACGGCCGGTGGCGGGCTCGGCCGGTGGCGGGCTCGGCCGATGACGGCACCGGGGCGGCGGACGGGTCGGTCCCCCGGCCCCGGGCGGGCCCCGCCGCCCCTCAGGAGTGGCCGAGTTCTTCCTCCGGAGCGGTCTCCTCCACCGAGCCGCCCGCCCGCTCCGGATGCAGCGGCATCGGGTCGACCTTGGTCTCGTCGATCACCGGCGGCGCGGGGCGCGACGGCTGCGGCATCACCGCGGCCTCCGAGTGGGCGCCGCAGCCGTACGAGAGGGAGACCACCCGGCCGTCGGCGGGCGCGAACTCGTTGGCGCACACCCCGAACGCCTGCCGCAGCGAACCGGCGAGCGGCACCAGGAACGCGCAGGTCGAACAGGAGGCGGGCGCGGCCTGCGCCATCGGCGTCTTGGCGCCGTACGCCTCGTCCCAGCGGTCCGCCGCGGTGTGCAGGCCGTAGCGGGAGAGGACCCGTGCCCGCCGCATGCCGAGCTCCTCGGCGACGGCCGAGATGCTGCCCCGGGCCGGCGGGACGACCGGCGGCGCCGCGGTGGCCGCCGCCCCGTCGGCCGCGGCCGCTTCCGGCGCGGCGGGCTCGGCCGCCTCGCGCGCCTGCTCCTCGGAGACCACGGAGTTGGGCGGCGGGGCGTCCTCGCCGGAGAAGCCGGGCTCCAGCCGCAGATCCTCCGCCTCGGTCGGCAGCAGGTCGCCGGGGCCCAGGTCGCCGGGCCGGAGCCGCTCGCTCCACGGCACCCACTCCGGTGCCAGCAGGGCGTCGGAGCCGGGCAGCAGCACCGTTTCGTCGAGCGTGACGGACTTGGCGCGCGAGGCGCGGGCGACCGTCACCGCCCAGCGCCAGCCCCGGTACGCCGGTTCCCGGCAGGCGAAGAAGTGCGTGACCACGCGGTCGCCGTCCGCGACGACACCGAGGTGCTCGCCCACGGAGTCCTCTCCGGCGGCCTCCACGGCCGCGGCAAGGGCGAGGTCGACCGCCTCGGCGCACAGGCGGTCTGGGGTACGGCTTCGCATCGTCGCAGCACTCACAAGAATCGATTCTCTCCTACGCCGTCTGACGAGTGCGCCGGACGGACCGGCCGCGGAACCGAGGGGCACGGGCGGAGCGGACCTGAGGACCGCGTCGACGTCCGCGCCCGATCGGCCTGGGCGCACCTGTTCTCCCCATTCTGCGGGATCGCGGACAGGCGCGCGGCCAAGAACGACCGCCGTTGGCGCGCTGATGCTGTGACCGGGAAGGTCTACCGGGATCTCACGGCGTCCGGGCACCTCCCGGCCGGCGGCCGGGGTGTACCGGGGTGAACCCCCTCGTACCGGGCGAAGCGAGCGACGCCGGGACGGGGTCAGGTGTCGTAGCGGACGCCGCGAGCCGGTGAACCTTCCCGGTCACAGCACTGCGCACGCTACCCCCATCGGGGGCTCCGGTCCCACCCTCCCCCGACTTCGTCCCGCCAGGAGTCCGCATCCGCGCCGCCGTCCGGCGGAAAGACCCGGCGGCGTCCGGGCACCGGCGGTCTGGGAACGCCGAGTCGGGGCAGTATGACGGAGTGGCAGCCGACTGGTCGTCCGACGGCAGGGGTCCGCTCCGCCGCGTGGGCGCGGCGGTCGGCCGGGCCCTGCATCTGCCGTTCACCGCCACGGCCCGCGGCATCCGGCGCGCCACCCATGCGCACGGCGCGGGCGAGTCCGGCCTCGGCAAGCTGATCGAACTGCACGCGGTGAACGCCGCCGGGGACATGATGATCACCGTCGCCCTGGCGTCCACCGTCTTCTTCTCGGTCCCCACCGACGAGGCGCGGGGGCGCGTCGCGCTCTATCTCGCCGTCACCATGGCCCCGTTCGTGCTGCTGGCCCCGGTCGTCGGCCCGCTGCTCGACCGGCTGCCGCACGGCCGCCGCGCCGCGATGGCCGGCTCGATGCTGACCCGGGCGGTGCTCGCGCTCACCATGTCCGGCGCCGTCGCGACCGGCGGCCTGGAGCTGTATCCGGCGGCGCTCGGGGTGCTGGTGGCGTCCAAGGCGTACGGCGTGGTGCGCAGCGCCGTGGTGCCGCGGCTGCTGCCGCCCCGGTTCGCGCTGGTCAAGGCGAACTCCCGGGTCACCCTGGCGGGCCTGCTGGCCACCGGGGTGGCGGCGCCCATCGGCGCCGGGCTCCAGGCGATCGGCCCCACCTGGCCGTTGTACGGGGCCTGCGCGGTGTTCTCGCTGGGCGCCTTCCTGGCGTTCACGCTGCCGCACAAGGTGGACTCGGCGAAGGGCGAGGCGAAGGCCCGCTTCCTCACCCACGCCCACGGGCGCGCCCCGGGCGCCGGCGAGGACCACGAGCCGGGGGTGGTGGGCGCGGGGGCGACCCGGGTCCGCCACGGCCCGCTCGTCCTGGCCCGGCTGCGCCGCGGCCGGGGTGCGGAGCCGAGGCCCCGGCGGCCGGGGCTGCGCACCGTCGGGCCGTCCGTGCTGCACGGTCTGCAGGCGAACGCCACCCACCGGGCGCTGTCCGGATTCCTGATCTTCTTCCTGGCGTTCCTGCTGCGCGAGCACCCGCTGGGCGGGCTGAGCGCCGCCTTCTCGCTGGGGCTGGTGGGCGTCGCGGCGGGCACCGGGAACGCCCTGGGCACCGCCGTCGGGGCGTGGCTGAAGGCCCGCGGACCGGAAGTGATCATCGCGACGGTGCTGGGGCTGGCGCTGGGCGCGACTGTCACCGCCGCCGTGTTCTTCAACCCGGTGACGCTGGCCGTGGTCACCGCGACGGCGGGCTTCACCCAGGCGCTGTCCAAGCTGTCGCTGGACGCGCTGATCCAGCGGGACGTGCCGGAGGAGGTGCGGACCTCGGCGTTCGCCCGCTCCGAGACGCTGCTCCAGATGTCCTGGGTGGTGGGCGGCGCGATCGGCATCTCGTTGCCGCTGAACGGCGTGTTCGGGATGGCCGTGGCGTCCGCGATGGTCGCCGCGGGGGTGATCGTCACCGTCCGGGGGCTGCTCGCGGCCGCGCGGCGCGGCACGCCGCACCCCCGCGTGGCGTGAGGAGAGCGGCCCGATAGCCTTCGCGCATGAGCATTGCCACGCGGCGGAGCCGCCTTTCGATGCAGACCACGGGCCGGACCGTGCGCACCGTCGCCGCCGTCGGCGCTGCGGCCTTCGGGCTCGTGGCCCTCTCCGCCTGCGAGAAGCCGACCCCGCTCGCCACCGTCACGGTGGGCTCGGAGTCGGTGCACAGCGAAGCCGCCTGCTACAACGACGGCAAGGCGCTCTCCCCGAAGGACCTGCGCCACTGCATCAGCGCCAAGTCCGACAAGAAGCTCACGGTCACCGAGGGCCAGCGGATCAGCGTCGGTGTCGACCCCGACGTCGCCGAGTCCGGCTGGGCCATGGTGGTCAACGGCCAGGGCACGATGTCCGAGGCCAGCAAGGACACCTACCGGAGCTTCGACTTCGACCAGATCTTCGCCCCGCAGCAGAGCCCCACGGGTGCCGCGGCGGCTCCGAAGACCGCGCAGGTCGCGATCATCGAGGTGGGCAAGGGCGGCAAGGCCAAGGGCGCCTGGCAGTTCACCCTGAACCGGAAGTCCTCCTGACGGACGCCTCTCCCCGGCCGAAGGGCACAGCCTGATGCGCGTCCTCGTCGTCACCGCCGTGCCGGCGGAGTCCGAGGCCGTCACGGCCGGCCTCCGCGGAGCGCACCCCGCGCCGGACGTCTCCGGCGCCCCCGAGTCGGTGCCGCTGCCGGGCCGCACCCTGCTGCGGGTGCCGTGCCCGGCCGCGGACGGCAGCGCCCCGGGGCTCGTCGTGGACGTCCTCGCGGGCGGGGTCGGTCCGGGCGCGTCCGCCGCCGCGACGGCCGGTGCCGTCATGGCCGGCGCGCTGCACGGCCGCCCCTACGGCCTGGTGGTCTCCGCCGGGATCGGGGGCGGGTTCGCCGGGACCGCGCCCGTCGGCTCGGTGGTGGTGGCCGACACGATCGTCGCCGCCGACCTCGGGGCCGAGACCCCGGAGGGCTTCCTGCCCGTCACCGAGCTGGGCTTCGGCACCAGTGCCCACCGGCCGCCCGCCGCGCTCTCCCGCGCCCTGGCCGCCGCGGCGTCCGCCGCGTCCGGCCCGGTGCTGACCGTGTCGACCGTCACCGGCAGCGCCGCGCGCGCCGCCGAGCTGGCCGCCCGGTATCCCGGTGCCGCGGCGGAGGCGATGGAGGGCTTCGGGGTCGCCGAGGCCGCCGCCGCGCAGGGCCTGCCGGTCCTGGAGCTCCGGGCCGTCTCCAACCCGGTGGGTCCGCGGGACCGCGCCGCCTGGCGGATCGGCCCGGCGCTGACCGCGCTCTCCGGCGCCTGCGGCGCCCTCGTGTCCGTACTCCACACCTGGGAGGGGCCCGTCTCATGAGCGAAGCACTGCGGATCGCGTACTCGCCGTGCCCGAACGACACCTTCGTCTTCCACGCCTGGGCCCACGGCCTCGTCCCCGGGGCGCCCGAGCTGGACGTGACCTTCGCCGACATCGACCTCACCAACGGCATGGCCGAGCGCGGCGAACTGGACGTGCTCAAGGTGTCGTACGCGGTCCTGCCGTGGATCCTCGACGACTACGCGCTGCTGCCGTGCGGCGGCGCGCTCGGCCGGGGCTGCGGGCCGCTGGTGCTGACCCGGGCCCCGGACGGCGAAGACGGCGGCGCGGCCGGGCCGCCGGCGCTCGCGGGCCGGACCGTCGCCGTGCCGAGCGAGCGGTCCACCGCCTATCTGCTGTTCCGGCTGTGGGCGGCGACGGAGGTGCCCGGCGGGGTCGGGGACGTCGTCGTCCTGCCGTTCCACGAGATCATGCCCGCCGTGCGGGACGGCAAGGTCGACGCCGGACTCGTCATCCACGAGGCCCGCTTCACCTACCCCGACTACGGGCTCCACCGGCTCGCCGACATGGGCGAGCACTGGGAGGCCACCACCGGGCTGCCGATCCCGCTCGGCGCCATCGTCGCCAAGCGGTCGCTGGGCGAGGAGCGGCTGCGCGAACTGGCCGAGGCCGCGCGGGCCTCGGTGCGGATGGCGTGGGCCGACCCGGAGGCGTCCCGCGGTTACGTCCTGGAGCACGCCCAGGAGATGGACCCGTCCGTGGCCGACCGGCACATCGGGCTGTACGTCAACGAGTTCACCGCCGGTCTCGGCGAGGACGGCTACGCCGCCGTGCGCGGACTGCTCACCCGCGCGGCGGCCGAGGGGCTGGTGCCGCCGCTCGGCCCGGACGCGCTGGACTTCGCCCGCCCTTCCGCCGACTGACCGGTCCCGGCCGCAGCGGGCGGCCGGACAGCGGCTGCCGGGAAGGACGGCCGGGAAAGCGGCTACCGGGAAAGGGCAGCCGGGAAACGGCTCCGGAACGACACCGTGGACCGGCCCCCACGGGACCGGTCCACGCACCTCACGTCGTCGTCGGGGCGCTCAGACGTCCAGCTGGTCGGCGACCGCCCGGAGCATGCCGGCGATCTTGTTGCCGTGCGCCTTGTCCGGGTAGCGGCCCCGCTCGAGCTGCTGGGAGACGCTCTCCAGCAGGGTGGTCAGGTCCTGGACGATCGAGGCCAGTTCATCCGGTTTGCGGCGCTGTGCGGCGGCGATGGAGGGCGCCGGGTCGAGCACGCTCACCGACAGCGCCTGATCCCCGCGGTTGCCCGCCACCACGCCGAACTCGACGCGCTGTCCCGGCTTGAGGGTGTCCACGCCGGGCGGGAGCACGGAGGAGTGCACGAAGACGTCGCCGCCGTCGTCGCGGGAGAGAAAGCCGAAGCCCTTCTCACTGTTGAACCACTTGACCTTGCCGGTAGGCACGTCCGTCCTCGTCCTCGTACTCGTCGGGGAAACACACACAAAACAGCTCTGAATAGCACAGATGCGGGCCGTGAGACCCGCCATGTCCAAGGCTAATGGTCCCGTGCCTGGTGACAAGATGTCGCCGGGTGGTTCCTCAGCGCTCCTGACGCCGATCTACCCTGGTCCCATGAGCGGTACTCCTTCCTCCGCGGGTGACCGGCTGGTCCGGATCGGCGCGATCGTGTTCCTCGTCGGCGCCCTCGCCACCGTCGCCACCATGGCTCCGCTGTTCCTGGGCGCGGATCCACTGCCCGCGCCCGCGTACTTCGTGTGCATGCTGATGGGCGCCGGCTTCGTGATCGCCGGCGCCGGGGTGCTGCGGTCGATGGCCGCCGGGCGCCGTCAGGCCCGCTCGGCCCGGTAGCCCTCCAGCCACGCCGGGAACGCGGTGAGGTCCGGCAGGACCACGTCCGCGCCGGCGGCGCGGAGTTCGTCCTCCCCGAACGGGCCGGTGGCGACGGCCACGGACAGCGCGCCCGCGGCCCGGGCGCCCCGGATGTCGCCGGTGTGGTCCCCGACGTAGACGGCCGCGCCGTGCTCGCGCAGCGCCTCCGCCTTGGCCTCCGCCCACAGCCACCCGATGACCGCGTCGGCGTCGATGCCGAGGTGCTTCAGGTGCAGTTCGGCGTTGGGCTGGTGCTTGGCGGTGACCACGATCGCCCGGCCGCCCCCGCCGCGCACGGCGGCTATGGCGTCCCCCGCGCCGGACAGCGCGAGGGTCGGGGCGATCGCGTGGTCCGGGTAGATCGCGCGGTACCGGTCGGCCATGACCGGGATCCGGTCGTCCGGGAACCAGTTCGCCAGCTCCTCCTCCAGCGGCGGACCGAGCCGGGTGATCGCGAGGTCCGCGTCGATGTGCGTCCCGGTCTCGGCGGCCAGCGCGAGGTAGGCGGCCTTGATCCCGGGGCGGGAGTCGATGAGGGTCATGTCGAGGTCGAAGCCGACCGTCAGGGGGTGCGTGGGCATGGCAGCCATTGTGCCGTCACCCCTGCGGAACCACCCCCTAGGCTTAGGGTCCCCTAACCTCACAGGCGGTCCGCCGCGCCGGGCCCGCCGGATCCGAGAGGAACCGATGCCCGCCGCCCCGCCCGGTCAGCCCGGACGCACCCCGGCCGGACGCCGTATCGGGTGGCTGGCCGCGGCCACGGCCGCCCTGCTGCTGTCGGTCCTGCTCAGCCTGTCCGTCGGCGCCCGGCCCCTCGCCCCGTCGGCCGTCCTGGACGCGCTGCTGCACGGCGGCTCCGGCGACGCCGCCGAGGTCGTACGGTCCCTGCGGTTACCCCGCACCGTCACCGGGGTGCTGGTCGGCGCGGCGCTCGCCCTCGCCGGCACGGTGCTCCAGGGCCTCACCCGCAATCCGATCGCCGACCCGGGCATCCTCGGCATCAGCCAGGGCGCGTCCGCGAGCGTGGTGCTGGCCATCGCGTTCGCCGGGGTGCACGGCCCGAGCGGCTACGTGGGGTACGCCTTCCTGGGCGCGGGGCTGGCGGCGGTCGCCATGTACGCGGTCGCGGCGGGCGGGCGCGGCGGGGCGACCCCGGTGAAACTCGCCCTGGCCGGGGCGGCGGTGAACGCCCTGCTGGTCTCCGTCATCCACGCGGTGCTGACCACCGACGCCGCCACCCTCGACGAGTACCGCTTCTGGCAGGTCGGTTCGCTCTCCGGCCGCGGCGCCGACGTCATCGGCCAGGTCTGGCCGTTCCTGGTGCTCGGCGCGGTGCTGGTGCTCTCCGTCGCCCGCGGGCTGGACGCCCTCGCCCTCGGCGAGGACCTGGCGCGCGGCCTGGGGCAGAACGTCGCCGCGCTGCGGATCGTCGGCGGGCTCGGCGCGACCGTCCTCACCGGGGTGGGCGTCGCGGCGGCCGGGCCGATCGCCTTCATCGGCCTCGCCGTACCGCACCTGGCCCGCGCCGCCGTCGGCACCGCCCACCGCTGGGTGCTGCCGATGGCCGCGCTGACCGGCCCGGTGCTGCTGCTGGTCCCGGACGTCCTCGGCCGGCTGGTCTTCCCGCCCTCGGAAGTGCCCGCCGGGGTGATGACGGCCCTGGCCGGGGTGCCGTTCCTGGTCGTCCTGGTGCGCCGCCGGACGGTGACCGCATGACCGGCACCGCCCAGCGCCCGCGCGTCCTCCCGGCCGGCCACACCCTGGTCCGCGCCGGGGCGGCCTCCTTCCTGCTGCACCGGCGGGCGGCCCGCACCGCGGGCGCCCTCGCCGTGCTGCTGGCCGCCGTCTGCCTGGCCTCCCTCTGCCTCGGCGAGACGACCGCCGGCCCGCTCGGCGCGCTGCGGGTGCTGGCCGGGCTGCCCTCCCCGGACGCCTTCGTCGTCGGCACCCTGCGGCTGCCGCGCCTGGTCACCGGGCTGCTCGTCGGCGTCGCGTTCGGCCTCGCCGGGGCGCTCGTCCAGACCGTGGCGCGCAATCCGCTGGCCAGCCCGGACATCATCGGCGTCAGCCAGGGCGCGGGCGCGCTGACGGTCGGCGCCCTGACCTTCGGGGTCACCTCCACCGTCGCCCTGCCCGCCCTGTCGGTGGCGGGCGGCCTCGCCACCGCGGCCCTCGTCTACGCCCTCACCTGGCGCCGCGGGCTGCACACGGGACGCTTCGTCCTCATCGGCATCGGCTTCGCCATCGCCCTGCGCTCGGTCACCCAGCTCTTCCTCACCAAGGGCGAACCGCTGGTCGCGCAGCAGGCGCAGGTGTGGATGACCGGCTCGCTGAACGGCCGTGGCTGGTCCGAGGCGGCACCGCTGGGCTGCGTCCTGCTGCTCCTGCTGCCCGCCGTGCCGTGGGCCGGGCGGGCCCAGCGGGCGGTGGCCCTGGACGACGACACGGCGACCGCGCTGGGCACCCGCCTGGGCCGCACCCGGCTCGGCCTGGCCACGCTCGGCGTCGTCCTCGCCTCCGTCGCCACGGCCGCCGCCGGGCCGGTGGACTTCGTGGCGCTGCTCGCCCCGCAGATCGCCCGTCGCGCGGCCCGGACGGACCGGATCCCGCTGGTGTGCGCGGCGCTGACCGGCGCGGTGATCGTGACCGCGGCCGACCTGGCGGCCCGGACCCTGCTGTCACCCACCGAACTGCCCGTCGGCGTGCTGACCGCCGCGGTCGGCGCCCCGTATCTGATCCGCCTCGTCCTGCGAGGCCGCACCGGAGGAACAGCATGACCGAGAGCCGCCTGACGGCCCGCGACCTGACCCTCGCCTACGAGCAGCGCACCGTCGTCGAGGGCCTGGACCTGGACGTTCCCGACGGCCGGGTCACCGTCGTCGTCGGCCCCAACGCCTGCGGCAAGTCCACCCTGCTGCGCGCCCTCGGCCGGCTGCTCAGGCCCGCCCGCGGCGCGGCCCTGCTGGACGGCCGGGACCTCAGCCGCATCCCCACCCGGACCGTCGCCCAGCAGCTCGGCCTGCTGCCGCAGACCCCGGCCGCCCCCGAGGCGATCACGGTCGCCGACCTCGTCGCCCGCGGCCGGCAGCCGCACCAGCGCTGGTGGCAGCAGTGGTCGGCGGAGGACGAACGGGCCGTCGCCGACGCCATGGACCGCACCGCCGTGACGGACCTCGCCGAGCGTCCCGTGGACGAACTCTCCGGCGGCCAGCGGCAGCGCGTCTGGATCGCCATGGCCCTCGCCCAGGAGACCGGGCTGCTCCTCCTCGACGAGCCCACCACCTATCTGGACATCGCCCACCAGATCGAAGTCCTCGACCTGCTGCGCCAGCTCAACCACCAGCGCGGACGCACCGTCGTCGCCGTCCTCCACGACCTCAACCAGGCCGCCCGCTACGCCGACCATCTCGTCGCCATGAAGGCCGGGCGGATCGTCGCGCAGGGCGGCCCGGCGGAGATCGTCACGGCGGAGCTGGTGCGCGAGGTGTTCGGCCTCGACGCGGTCGTCGTCCCCGACCCCGTCACCGGCAGCCCGCTGGTCGTCCCCGGCCTGCCCTGGCAGGCCCGCACGCCCGTCCCCGACCACCACTGAAAGGTGTGCCATGTCCCGTACCCGCGCGCTCACCGCCACCGCCGTCCTCGCCGCCCTCGCTCTCACCGGCTGCGGCACGGGGCGGAACGCCGCCCCCGAGGGCGAGACCCGCACCGTGAACACCGCCATGGGAAAGGTGCGGGTGCCCGTCGCGCCGAAGCGCGTCGTCGTCCTCGACACCGCCGAACTGGACTCCGCGATCACCCTCGGCGTCAAGCCCGTCGGCGCCACCAACGCGGGCACCCGCTCCGGCTTCCTGCGCTACCTGAGCAAGGACCAGGTCTCCGGCATCAGGAACGTCGGCACCATCGGCTCCCCCGACCTGGAGGCCGTCAACAAGCTGAAGCCGGACCTGATCCTCAGCAACAAGGCCCGGGACGCGAAGAACTACACCAGCCTCAAGGCCATCGCCCCGACCGTGCTCACCGAGACCACCGGCTACCCCTGGAAGGAGAACTTCCGGGTGCACGCCGCCGCCCTCGGCAAGAAGCAGGCAGCCGCCAAGGCGGTCGCCGCCTACCGGGCCCACACCCGCAAGGTCACCGACGCGCTCGGCGGCCCGGACCGGGCGAAGCGCACCGAGGTCAACATCGTCCGCTTCGTCGAGGGCGCGGACACCCGCGTCTACGGCGAGAAGAGCTACATCGCCACCGTCCTCAAGGACGTCGGCCTCGGCCGCCCCGCCGTCGTGCACCGGGCCACCGACGGCTTCTCCTACGACGTCAGCCCCGAGCGGATCGACGACGCCGACGCGGACGCCGTCTTCTACACCACCTACGGCGACCCGGAGAAGGCCAAGGAGACCCGGATCCTGCGCAGCGGCCTGTGGAAGCGGATGACCGCCGTCAGGAACGAGCGGTCCTTCCGCGTCGACGACGAGACCTGGATCCAGGGCATCGGCTACACCGCCGCCGACACGATCCTCGACGAACTCGGGCAGCGGCTCGGCTAGGGCGTGTTTCGAAAGTCCCGCCTGGCCGGAGGTGTCCGGCACGCACGCTCGCCGCGTTGTCGGTCGTCGGCGCAGCCCGCTGCGCTCTCC
>NZ_JBEOXS010000046.1:50853-56221 GCF_040296705.1 Streptomyces sp. NPDC002055 | reverse complement strand
GGAGGAGGGCCACCGATGGCTTCACCTGATCCGTTGGCCGCACCTGATCCGTCCGCGTCCGGCGCCGCGCCCGTGCTGCCGCTCGTCGGGATCGGTTCCAATGCCCGCGCCGCGAGCACCGCGACATCGTCCTCCGCGACCCGGTCCGTGAGCTGGCGCAGCACCTGGTCCAGCAGCGCGTCGAGCGTCCCGGCCACCGGCAGCCGCAGCCGGGTGAGCCGGGCCAGGGACCGGTCGATGTCCTCGTCGCGCCGCTCCACCAGGCCGTCGGTGTACAGGATCAGCACCTCGCCGGTCCCGAACTCCCGGGTGACCATGTCGTACCCGCCGAAGCCGGTGCCCAGCGGCGGACCGGGCGGGACCTCCACCAGCTGGAGACTGCCGTCCGCCCCGAGCACGGCCGGGGGCAGATGCCCGGCGCTCGAATACGAGCAGATGCCGCGCGCCGGATCGACCAGCGCGAGCAGACAGGTCGCCGGGCGCCCCGTCTCGCCCTCGGAGATGTTGGTGTCGAGCTGCCGCAGGATCCGGTGCGGCGGCAGGTCGGACGCCGACACGTAGCGGATCATCGAGCGGTAGTTGCTCATGTCGACGGCCGCCTCCACGCCGTGCCCCATCACATCGCCCATGACCAGCAGGGTCCGCCCGAACGGCAGCCGGACCGTCTCGAACCAGTCGCCGCCCACCAGGGCGCTGCTGCCCGACGGCAGATAGCGGGAGGCCAGCTCCACGTTGGGGTGCGGGCTGCCGGGCTCGGCGAGCAGGGCGCGCTGTAGCTCCAGGGCGATGCCCTGCGACCGGGTGTAGCGGCGGGCGTTGTCGATGCTGATGGCCGCGCGCCCGGACAGGTCCTGGGCGTTGACCACGTCCTCGTCGGTGAACGCGGGCGAGTCACCCGCCCGGGCCAGGGACACCGTGCCGATGGTGTGGCCGCGCGCGGCGAGCGGCACCACCAGCGTCGAATGGATGCCCACCGCACGGTAGGCGGCCAGCCGCTCGGGACTCGCGACCCACTGGGTCAGCTCCTCGTCCGACTGCAGATTCCGCATGATCGGACGCTCGGTCGCCAGACAGCGCGGGACCGCGGAACCCGCCGGGTAGTCCACGTACTCACCCGTCAGGCCCAGCCGCCGGGCCGCGCCGTGCAGCTGCGGCAGGGACGCCAGGGCCGACCGCCGCAGCCGCAGCCCGCCCGAGGCCGTCACCCCTCTGACCTGGCCCGTCTCCTCGGGGAAGACCTCCACCGTCGCCACGTCGGCCAGCAGCGGCACCAGGAAGTCGGCCAGCTCCCCGGACGTGGTGTCCATGTCCAGCGTGGTCCCGATCCGGGTGGCGGCGGCGTCCATCAGGGTCAGCCGCGCCTGGGCCTGCTCCAGGGCCCGCTGCTGCTCCTGGGAGGCGGTGACCTCCACGACGATCCCGGCGATCCCGAACACCTCGCCGCCGATCTCCAGCCGGTGGTACGCGCCGTGCCACCAGCGGCGCTGCCCGGGGGCGCCGGACGCGTCGGTGTGGGTGACGCCGGTCGTGGTCGCCTCCCGGGGCAGCCCGTCCAGCAGCACCTGCTCCAGGACGTCCGACCGGCTCTCGATCCCGGGCAGCACCTCGTTGATCGTCCGCCCCAGCAGGCTGGTGGCGGGCACCCCGATCGTCCGGGCGAACGCGGGATTGACGTAGAGGTAGCGCAGCTGGGGGTCGAGAATGGCCACCCCGGCGGTCGTCCCGCTCAGCACGTTCCGGAGCACGTGGTCGGTGCCGCCCGAGGAGAGGGCGACGGCGGCCGCGTCGGAGAAGTGGTCGGCGCCGCCCCGGCCCGGAGCGGTGGGGCACACCCGCTACCTCCTCGTCCGCCGTACGGAACCTGCCTGAGGGGTGCCTGCACGGTGCCCGCCCGGGTCGCGCGCTCATCGTGCAAGGACCCCTCAATCGTCGGCCCGGGCGGGGACATCCGCATCCGCGTCCCCGGCTCTCGGCCCGCTCTCTGCCTGCTCTCACTCCGCTTTGGGATGCTTGCAGACCACTTTTAGTCCGCGCCCGCCGTCCCCGTGGTCCCCGTGCTCCCGGCGGCCGTGGCCCCGGCGGCCGTGGCCCCGGCGGCCGTGGCCCCGCCGGCCCCGGCCCCGGCGGCCGGCGCCGCGACCGTCGAGAAGGTGAACGAGAACGCCGCCGGGCCGGGCCGCAGCTGGTACTGCGGCAGGACCCCGGGGCCGCAGGACTGGCTGCCGATGCCCTGCTGCCCGTGGTCCAGGTTCACCCAGACCGTGCCGCCCGGCCGCAGGTCCGTGGTGTGCGCCGCCGCGTCCAGCTGCTCGCTCGTCCACCGCCGGGCCGTGAACCAGAACGTGGGGGAGCCGGAGATCCGCAGCCCCGTCCCGTCGTCCCGGTGCAGCTCCGCCCAGCGCACATCGGCCCGCGCGCCGTTCTCCTGCGGGCGCACGTACGGCGTCTGCAGGGCGTCCACCGGCAGGCTCCAGCGGCCCGTACGGGAGGCCGCTCGGGTGTCCGGATACGCCTCGCCCGGCCCGCCGCCGTACCACTCGGCCAGGCCCAGGCTCCCGCACACGCCCAGCCGCACCCCGAGCCGGGGCAGGGCGCACGGCCAGTCGCCCTCGGGTGTCACCGAGACCCCGAGCCGCAGCGCCTCGCCGTCGGCGGTCCACCGGAACACCGTCGCCAGGCCCAGCCCGCTGCCCGCCGCGGCGACCCGGCCGCGGACCTCCAGCTCCGTCTCCCCGGCCCGCACGGAGTCCGTCCGGTGCCGCATCCGGTGCAGCCCGAGGCCCCGCCAGAGGGTGCCCATCCGCAGGCCGGGCTGCCAGGGCGCGCCCTCGTCGTTGTCGGTCGGCGCCCGCCACACGTCCAGCCGCGGCGCCGCGACCTCGAAACCGCCCAGGTAGCGCAGTGCGCCGGTCGCCGCGTCGAAGGTGCCCGGCCCGAGCAGCACCACATGGCCCTCGCCCGGCCGCGGGACGGCCGTGGCGCGTACGGGCGGCGCCGCGGGCCGCGGCACGGCCGGGAGCTGGGCCCAGGCGACCTCGTGCCCGGCCTCCGCCCAGGCGGTGTCCGCGGCCAGCACCGCCCGCACCGTCCACAGGGCCTCGCCCGCGTGCTCCGTGTCCGGGCGCGCGGGCAGCTTCACCTCGGTGCTCTCGCCGGGGCCGAGCGGCGGGACGGACAGCGTCCCCTCGGCGACCGGCAGCCCCTCGGCCTCGTAGGACCAGGTGAACGCCAGCCCGGACAGATCGGCGACGTCGTGGCCGTTGGCGATGCGGACGGTGCCCGCCCGGCCGTCGCCCTCGATCCGGACCGGCTCGATCACCTTCTTGTACTCGATCAGCCCGGGGGAGGGGGTGCGGTCGGGGAACAGCAGCCCGTCGCAGACGAAGTTCCCGTCGTGCAGCTCCTCGCCGAAGTCCCCGCCGTACGCGAACCAGCGGCGGCCGTCGCCGGTGCGGCAGGCGATCCCGTGGTCGATCCACTCCCAGACGAAGCCGCCCTGGCAGCGCTCATGGGTCTCGAACAGCCGCTGGTAGTCGCTCAGTCCGCCCGGGCCGTTGCCCATGGCGTGCGCGTACTCGCAGAGGAGGAAGGGGAGTTCGCGGTACCGGGCGGCGGCCTCCGGGGTGTCGTCCGGGGACGCGGCGCCCCGGCCGATCCGGTCGACCTCCGCGTGGTCCGCGTACATCCGGGAGTGGACGTCCACGTCCGCGCAGGACGGGTCGCCCTCGTAGTGCAGCGGACGCGACGGGTCCCGCCGGCGGATCCACCCGGCCATCGCGGTCAGCCCGCGCCCGGTGCCGCACTCGTTGCCCAGGGACCACAGGACGACGGACGGATGGTTCTTGTCCCGCTCCACCATCCGCTCCGCGCGGTCCAGCAGCGCCGGGGTCCAGCGGGCGTCGTCCACCGGGTTGCCCCGCCACCCCAGGGCGTGGAAGCCGTGGGTCTCCAGATCGCATTCGTCGATCACCCACAGGCCGTACGTGTCGCACAGGTCGAGGAAGGCCGGGTGCGGCGGATAGTGGCTGGTGCGCACCGCGTTGATGTTGTGCTGCTTCATCAGCAGCACATCGCGGAGCATCGTCTCCCGGTCCAGCGCGCGGCCGTGCTCCGGGTGGAACTCATGGCGGTTCACGCCGCGGAAGAGGATCCGGCGGCCGTTGACCCGGAGCACCCCGCCCTCCACCGCGACCGTACGGAAGCCGATGCGCAGCGGAACCCGCTCCCCGGCCGTGGCCAGCACGCCGTCGTACAGCCGCGGGATCTCCGCGCTCCAGGGCTCCACCGGCACGGTCGCCGCCTCGCCCGCCGCCAGGTCCAGTCCCAGCTCGGGCACGGTGATCCGGGCGTCGCCCGGCTCGGCGTCCACCCGCAGGGTGCCCGTACCGTCCCGGTGGTCGTACGAGGCGTGGACGAAGAAGTCCCGGACCGCGCCCGGCGGCCGGTGCAGCAGCGTCACCTCACGGAAGATGCCGGGCAGCCACCACTGGTCCTGGTCCTCCAGATAGCTGCCGGAGGACCACTGGTGCACCCGCACCGCCAGGACGTTCCCCCGCGGCCGCAGCAGCGCCCCCACGGAGAACTCGTGCGGCAGCCGGCTGCCCGTGAAGGTCCCCAGCTCCTCCCCGTTGAGCCACACCCGGGCGCAGGACTCGACCCCCTCGAAGCGCAGAACGCTCTCGCCGTCCCAGCCTTCGGGGAGGTCGAAGACGAAGCGGTGGTCGCCGGTCGGGTTCTCGGCCGGCAGGTGGGGCGGGTCGACGGGGAACGGGTACGCGGTGTTGGTGTAGGCGGGGGAGCCGTGGCCGTGGAGCACCCAGTGGGCGGGCAGGCGCAGTTCGTCCCAGTCGGAGGCGTCGAACGAGCGCTGGGCGAAGGACGTGTCCTCGGCGTCCGCGGTCGGCGACAGCCGGAAGCGCCAGGTGCCGTCGAGACTCAGCCGGGCCGCGTCGGACGCCGGGAACCAGGCGCGGGGCGGAAGGGTGCCGTGGCCGGGGGAGGGGTCCTCGTAGTAGGGGAGATCGGTCGGGAGGTCGGTCGGGAGGTCGGTCGGGAGGGGAGAATCGGGAGTGCTCATGGCGTCGCTCATGCTTCTCCTCGGTACGCGCCGGTGCGGTTCCTGGACCACACCCTGCACCAGCGGCTGCCGCAGGAGAATGGAACGCGGCGCGGACGAAGGGGATTTCGCCCTGTCGGGGCGTCCGTCGGGGCGTCCGTCGGGGCGTCCGCCGGGGTGTCTGCGGGGGTGCCTGACGGGCCGGGCCTGCTCCCGGGAGTTCCGGCCTGGACGCCCTTCCGGGCCCGAGCCGCCCCTCGGGGCCGCCCGCCTCGGCCACGCCCCGGGCGGGGGCGGAAGCGCGCCGCCCTC
>NZ_JBEOXS010000046.1:0-50753 GCF_040296705.1 Streptomyces sp. NPDC002055 | reverse complement strand
CTCCGAGGCCGGCTACGACGCGCCGCCCTCCTCCGAGGCCGGCTACGACGCGCCGCCCTCCTCCGAGGCCGGCTACGACGCGCCGCCCTCCTCCGAGGCCGGCTACGACGCGCCGCCCTCCTCCGGGGTCAGATACGAGTGGAAGACCCCGTCGGGGTCGTAGGCGGCCCGCAGCGCCCGCAGACGCTGCCAGTCGGCCGGCGCGAACGACCGCTCGGCCCGTGAGGCGGCGGCGGTGAGGTCGGCCTCGGCGATGTAGTGCCCGGTCCCGAACGGCTCCACGGTGTGCATCGCCTCGCGCAGCCAGCGCATCTGGACGGCGTCCTCCGCCGGGTCGTCCCACACCGCGTACGGCACGACGTAACTCCGGCCGAGCACCGAGAACGCCATGTCGCGCAGCAGCCGCTCGTCGGTGGAGACCGGCAGCACGGGGGCGAGGACCAGGGACTGGTCGGAGGGGCACGCGGCGGCTGATTCGCTGAGCTTGGCCAGGAGCGTGGTGAAGTCCTCGTCCGACCAGAGAGTGTCGGCCGCGTAGCGGTGCTCAGGGGGCCAGACGGCAGCCGAATCGGCGTACAGCGCGTCGAAGGAGGTGGGCCGGTCGGTGTCCGAGAAGAGTGCCCGGTCCCCGAACGGGCAGTCCCGCAGCGGTGCGAGGGACGCGTCGGCCTCCTCGTCCGTCCCGGCGAACACGGTGGCGCCGGCCACGACCACCTTGGGCCGCGGCGACCGGCTCGTCATCTCCGGTGCCGCGGTGGCCAGGACGAGCACCGACTCCACCGTGGGGGCGAGCCCTTCGGCCGTGTCCGTGACCCAGGACGTCACCCGCTCGACGTCCGACAGCGGGAAGGCGTGCGTGGTGGTGCGGATGACCCGGGGCAGTGGGTACAGCGCGATCCGGAATCCCGTCACGACGGCGAAGAAGCCCGGCCCGGCACCCCGCGCCGCCCAGAACAGGTCGGCGTTCTCCTTCGCGCTGCACCGCAGCAGCTCGCCGTCCGCGGTCACGGCCTCGATCTCCAGGACGCTCGCGCAGGCCGGTCCCCAGGCCGCGGAGTTCAAGCCGAGACCGCCGCTCAGCAGATACCCGCCGAGGGCGACGGACGGGCAGTGGCCGCCGGGGAAGGCGAGCGACTCCCGGGCGAGTGCGGGCATCAGGTCCTGCCCCCGGACGGCCGGCTGCACGGTGGCAGTGGCGGACGCCGTATCGATCTCGAACCGGCGCAGCCGCGACAGGTCGAGCAGCATCCCCCCGTCCCGGAGGGAGGTCCCGAACCAGTTGTGGCCACCCGCGCGCACCGCGATCCGCAGCCCCTCCGCGCGGGCCATCCGGACGGCCGCCGGCACGTCGCGCTCCGACGCGACCCGGACGATCACCTCGGGACGGCGCCCCGGCGTGAGCCCGTTCCACACCATGCTCGTCCGGACGGGCTCGTACGCGACGTCCCCCCGCCGCACGATCTGCCCTTCGACCCGCCCCTCGACGCCGTGGGCCTGCGGGTGTTCGCGCATGCTCACTCCTCGCTGCACTCCTCGCTGCCGGTACGCGAATTCGCAGGCGGTCTCCCTCGGTCGTTCCGTTGGGGAAGCGCTCGTTCCGTTGGGAGAGCCCAGCCCTTGAGCCGTGTGCCGCGATGGACGACGAGACCGTACTGCCCGAGGCCGCACTGCCACGAGGTGGGGCATGTACCAGTTTAGTGGGTCATACGCGGGCACGCGCACGGGCGCGGTGCCGCCCCGGGGCAGGGGCCGCTGCGCCCGGCTGACGCACCGGCCGAGGGCGTCAGTCCAGGGTGAGCCCGAAGATGGTGAGCAGAATGCCCCAGCACACGATGACCACGACCGCCCCCAGGATGTGCGTACGGGCCGACTTCGCCCGGCTGGGCTGCAGCCAGAAGGCGAGACCGCGGTTGACCAGCGGCATGAGAAGCCACGTCAGGACGCTGACACTGAGCAGGTTCCCGATGAAGAGGTTCAGGTAGCCGGGAACGCCCGCATCGCCGAGCTCGTCGTTCACCGCCAGATTCAGCACCGTCACCGTGGGATAGAGGGCCAGGACGACGGACATGGCCTGTTTCCAGTTGGCCGGGACGCCCTCGTCCTCGCCGTCACCGAAGCGGAACCAGCCGCTGAACGCCGAACCGATCTTGCGGACGTCGTAGGAGGAGAAGTAGTTGCGCCCCTCCTTCAGGAGCTCTTCGCGGACCTCGGAGTCCAGCCAGGCGTCGAGATGGTCCCGGGTGTCGAAGCGGAACGCCACGACCCAGTGGTCCTGAATGCCCTGCAACGGCCGGAACAACTCCGAGCCCATGAAGCCGGGTTGCTGCTCCTGTGCCTTGAGAATCTTGCTCTGCCACCGCTCGAAGTCCTGCTCCCGGCCGGGCCGCACATCATGGGAGATGACCGCGGTCACGGCTTCCTGGTCGGGCGCCGCGGGCGTTCCGCCGGCCAGGACCTCCTGGGTGGCGGGACCGTCGAACAGCGGGCGCCCCTCGTCCAGCAGTTGCTGCCGCGCACCCGATTCCAGCCAGGCGGTCAGCTGCTCGACCGAGGAGAAGCGGAAGACGACGACCCACTCGTTCCCGTCGCCGTTGGTCGGCGGATACAGCTCGGTGCCCTCGAAGCCCTCGAAGTGCCGCACGGCCCGGTTCATGCGTTCCTGCCACGACTGATACGCGTCGTCATGGCCGTCCCGGACCCGCTGCGAGGTCACCACGGTCGCGCTGTGGCTGCTGAGGTTGCGGCTTGCACCGACAGTCATACGGAGTAGTCTAGGCGGAAAGGTGGATATCGGACAAATGGTGTCTGCTGATGCTCAGTTGACGGTGGATGGTTGACGGATTGACCGATGACCGATTGACCGGTTTGCGAGAGCGGTTCGTTTGTGAGAGCCGCTCGGCGGAGGTGCGGCGATGGGGCACAAGGAGTTCATGGCGGAGGCTGTCCGGCTGGCGACCGAGTCCGTGGAGAAGGGGTGGGGCGGCCCCTTCGGTTCGGTGATCACCCGGGACGGCGAGATCATCGCCCGCGGCCAGAACCGCGTCCTGCTGACGGCCGATCCGACCGCCCACGGCGAAGTGGAAGCCATCCGCAAGGCGGTACAGCTCCTCAACCCGGAAGCGCCCAGCATCGCCGAGGAGCACCAGAACCAGTACACGCTGCAGTTGATCCCCCGCCCCGAGGGCTCCCAGGACGTCGTACCGGAACGCGCCTGCATGCTCCAGGGCTGCCTGATCTACACCAGCGGCGCGCCCTGCCCGATGTGCATGAGCGCCATCTACTGGGCCCGGATCGACGCCGTGTACTACAGCTGCGACTGGAAGGCCACCCAGGAGATCGGCTTCGACGACGCGTTCCAGTACGAGGACTTCGCCAAGCCTCCGGAACAGCGCAGCCTGCCCCTCGAGCAGATCCACCCGGAGCTGGGCGCTCAGTCGTACAAGGCGTGGGCGGACAAGCCGAACCACCACCCGTACTGACGCGGGGGAACTGACGGGAAGTCCGCCCGCTGCGGGAGACCAGGGGACCGGGGGCCCGGGGGATCGGGGCTGGGCGCCGCCCACCCTCGCCATCACGGCCCGTACGGCGGGCGCGGTCGAGGTACCGGGACATGTGTCTCGGCCGCGCCCACCGCACGGGCCGTCCGGCGCGCTCCGATCCCGGAACGGGGCATCGGGCCAGGGGCGCTGCGCCCGGAGCAAGCTGGGCGGGGCTCTTCCTCTGTGAGGGTGTGCCTCTGTGAGGGGTGTGCATGACGTCCGTGTGCCGGGGGACGGTCATGGCGGGACCGGAAACGCGGGCCGCTACGGCGGCCCCGTCCCAGCCGATGACCCGACGCACCCGACACGGAGGGCGAGCCGCATGGCGGAGCACGCCATCAGCAATGGAAGCACCGACCAGGGCACCACCGACCCGAGCGCCGCCAAGCAGGGAAACGCCGAACAGGGGCCCACCGACCAGGGCGGCTCCGACGCGCGCGGCACCAAGCAGCGAAACGCCGAACAGGGACCAATCGACCAGGGCGGCTCCGACGCGCGCGGCACCAAGCAGGGAAGCGTCGGCCGGGGCGGCTCCGACGGCGCCCGCGACCGCCGTCTCGGCAGCCATGGCGGGGGCGGCCGTGACGGCAGCGGTGGTGCCGGCCGCCCACCCCATCCGTACCGCGCGGGCCACCTCGACCGCCCCGACGGAACGCGCGTGGCGACCTACACCTGGACACCGGCGGGCGATCGTCCCCGGGCCGTCGTGCAGATCGTGCACGGGGCGGCCGAACACGGACTGCGCTACGACCGGTTCGCCCGCTTCCTCGCCGGTCACGGCTTCGCCGTCGTCGCCTCCGACCACCGCGGGCACGGCGCGACGGCCGCTTCGACCGGCGGTTACGGCGTCGCGGGCGACGGAGCCTGGCCGGCGATCGTCACCGACCTGAAAACCGTCGGCGACCGGGCGCGAGCCGAACACGCCGGGGCGCCCCTCGTCCTTCTCGGCCACAGCCTCGGGGCCATGCTGGCCCGCGACTGCGCCCAGGAGTACGGATCCGAGCTGCACGGCCTGATCCTGTCGGGCGTCTTCCGTTCCCTCCCCGGCGCCGAGACCGAGGGGGCCGCCGCCGCGCTGGAGCGGGAGATCGCGGACCGTGGCGCCGGTGCGCCCTCCGGCTTCATCCCGGAGCTCTTCGCCGCGTTCAACGATCCGTACCCGCACCGCACGGGGTTCGAGTGGCTGTCGCGCGACGAGGCGGAGGTGGACCTGTACGCCGCCGACGAGCGCTGTGGCTTCGCGTTCAGTGCGGGCCTCGCCCTGGAGTGGGTGCGGGCCGTACGCAAGATCAACGACCCACGGAACCTCGCCCGCATCCCGGCCCGGCTGCCGGTCCACCTCGCCGTGGGCTCGGAGGACCCCTGCCACCAGGGGCTGACCCTGGTCTACGAGCTGCTGGAGGACTTCCGTTACCTCGGCACGGAGGACCTGACCTGGCGCGCGTACCGGAACGCCCGCCACGAGATCCTCAACGAGACGAACCGCGACGAGGTGCAGCACGACCTGCTGAACTGGCTGGACGGGCACGTCCCGGCGTCCTGACGGCTACTCCGTGTGGAGCACGTCGCTACGAGTGACGATGCATGTCCCGTCGGTGAAGGTCGGGGCCGCACCCAGAGGCCCGCAGTCCCGGTCTCGGTGTGCCGCCGAAGCCAACTACGGGGATGTCGTAAGTGATATGTCTGCTATGAGGTGAATGAGAGTGTTTGACCCCTGACTCCGGGTGCCCGGTGGGCCGTGCGTCGGCCTCACCGCAGGTGCTTCGCGGGGAGGGGGGAGAGGTTCGCCAGGGAGGTGCCGGATCGGGGCCACTGGAGGTGCCGTGCCCGTGATTGCCGCAGGTGAGCATGGGGTGAGCCCGGAGTCGTCGGGTGAGAGGGCTGCTTCCGCTCGACCGTGACCGTCGGTGTCCCCGCCCAGGGGTGGCCCGACGCTTCTGTCCGAGCCTGGGGTGAGCAAGCACCCGGTGAAGTGCGGTATTGTTCTCGTGCGCGGTCGGCAGGGGAAACCCCAGGCCGCACGGGCACCGGGACGTGGCGCAGCTTGGTAGCGCACTTGACTGGGGGTCAAGGGGTCGCAGGTTCAAATCCTGTCGTCCCGACGGTGCAAAGAGCCCGCCGATTTGGAGAATTTCTCCAGGTCGGCGGGCTTCTTCGTGTATCGGGACCGGGTCACCGGACAAGCCGGAGATGCCGCTTCGGTTCGGTCTCTGGGACCACTTTGGGGCCAGAGACGTTCCGGCCGGCCGAGAGATGCGCGCTGAGCGCTGCCCCCGCAAGGTCGATGGACCGTTGGTCCGGGTGTCATGGTGACGTCGGGTATGGGAACGCCTGGAATGCCCTTCAGCTCGATCCGTTGAGAAGCGGCGACAGAGCCTCGTGCAGATCTTCGGGCCGGCGGTAGTGGAGGGCGGTCATCCCGGCTTTGCGTGCCGCTGTGACATTGGCTTCGGTGTCGTCGATGAACAAGCAGCGGTCGATCGCCGCGTCGAGACGCTCGGCAGCGGTGCGGTAGACACGAAGATCGGGTTTCGCGACGCCGATCCGCGCGGTGTTCACGACGGCATCGGCGAGGTCGGCGAGTCCTTGGCGTTCCAGGTCCCGCTCCAACCGGGTGGTTGCGTTGGAGACCAGGGCGACGGATGTGACCTCGCGTACTTTCTCGAGTAGCGCGACGACTTCTTGATCGACGATGGGCAGGAGGGCGGACCAGGCCCGCACCGACGCATCCGCTCGCTCCTTTGATCCGTGGCGGGCGGCGAGGTCGGCGGCGACCGCTGATCGCCACTGCTCGTCGGTGATCTGCCCGGTGATGGCCGGGTGCAGGCGGGCGGGTGCGAACGCTGCGGCTCCGAGCGCGCCGATGGGAAGCCCGTGCTCTTGCTCCAGCCCGTCGGCGACCGGCCAATGGCGGATCATGCCGTCGATGTCGCAGAGCACGGCGTCGTAGGGCAGAAGAGGCATGTCACTCCCGAGTACTGGTTCGGTGGCTGACCTCGGCGGCGTAGGCGGCCCAGTCGCCGGCGGCGGCTCGCTGCCATCTGACGGCGACGGTGATGTCGATGCCGAGGGTGCGGCCCCCTGATCATGCTCGACCCCAGACCGGGCAGGACACCGCCCAAACCCGCGGAGCCGACCTAGCAGTGCCCGCAGGGTGTTCGCGAGCGCGAGTGACGGCGCGGGAGGGGCGCCCCGGTGGGTGCACCGCTCCACCGGGGCCGGGCCCTGGATACCGCCTCGTCGGTGCCTCAGTCGGCGTAGACGCCGACCTCGCGAAGCGAGTACCCCCACTGGGTGCCGCGCTGCAGCCCCTTGACGCGTACGTAGCGCGCCTCGGCTCCGGCGAAACGGGCCGTTTGCAGGCCGCCGTCGCCGGAGGCCGTGGACCACACCGTCTTCCAGTTCGTGCCGTCCTCCGACAGTTCGACGCGGTACGACTTCGCGTACGCCTGCTCCCAGTCGAGGGTGACGCGCTTGACCGGCTGCGCGGATCCGAGATCGATCCGCAGCCACTGGTCGTCGTTCCACTCGCTGGCCCAGCGGGTGCCCGTGTCGCCGTCCACCGCCTTCCCGGGCTTGAAGCTGACGAACGGGTTCCACCACTCCGACGAGGACGCCGTCGCGGCCGCCCCCGCGGCGAGGTTCTTCCCGGACCGGTACTTCTCGGAGTTCCCCCAGGTGCGGAGGTAGGACTCGGCTCCCGAGAAGAGGTCGTCGACGACCCCCTGACCGCCGACGATCCGGATGTCCTCGATCCAGTCCGGGACCATGCCGTACTGCGCGCCGCCGTCGGTGTTGAAGTCCCACGTGCGTTCGCCGGTGGTCTGCTTGTCGATCACCGAGCCGCCGTCCGTGCTGCGGAAGGGGTACTTCACCGGGTTCGGGGTGTCCCCGCCCCGTGGAGCCGGCCAGCCTCCGACACCGTTCATGTCGGTGCCGTAGCCGTAGCCGACGTTGTACTTCTCGCGCAGCGCGTCCGTGCGCTTGGCCTCCGCGCTGAAGGCCTCGGAGCCGCCCATGTACTGGGTGGCGAACCCGCCGAGCTTGTAGAGGCGTTCGGTCCAGCCCAGGTCCATCCAGCTGTGCGAGGAGATGGCGCCGGGGTACGACTCGGATTCGAGGATGCCGAAGGCCTGGTCGGCGGCCTTGACGCTCATGTGGTCGAGCTCCAGCATCATGTTGCGCTTCATCATGCCGCGCACCGCGTACGCGCCCAGGTCGGTCAGCCCGCGGGTGTTGCACTGCGCTCCCGAGGCGTATGAGGGGACGGCCGCGTCCTTCGGGAGCCGCTTCTCCGCCTCCGGTGCCGCCGCGTTGCCGATGGGGTTGTCGTGCTGCGGGCCGCGGCAGGTCTCCGTCTTCCAGAACGTGCCGGTCGACAGGAACTGGCCCACGTTGATGGCCGTACCGAGCGAGCCGGAGTCGAAACGCACCCCGCACAGTGCGTTGTCGAACTTGTGGCACAGGAACATGCTGCTGACGCCCAGTTCCTTCAGCTCGTCCAGGCCGCGGTCGATGTCCTCCTTGCTGCACTGTGCGACGTCCAGGATCTGCTTGCAGCCGAACGGCTCCGAGGTCTCGACGCCCAGGACGACGGCCAGCTTGCCCTGCTCGATGACCTGTCGGGCCTGCGCGCTGTTCGTGACGATCCGGAACCAGCCCTTGCCCGGGCCGCCGTACATCTTGTCGATGAAGGCCTGCATGTCGTACGTCTTCTTCGCCTCGAGGCGAATGGCGGTCATCTCGTCACAGCTGCGGTCCTTGAAGAAGTAGACCGAGCAGATCACGCCGTTGGTGACCAGGTCGTTGACCAGTACCCGCTGACCGCCGCGCCATGCCCGCTCGATCCAGGCGTAGTAGTTCTGCTGGTGGGTGAGCGAGTCGTGGGCGGGCCAGTCCTTGAAGGTGGGCCACCCGTTGGGGTCGTGCTTGCCGTCGCCGCCCTTGGTGATCATGTCGAAGACGGCGAGCGAGCCGTCGGGGTAGTGCTCGGGGCAGTCCTTGAGCGCGTCGGTGACGCCCTGCTCCGAGAACGGCTTGCCGCAGATCAGCCGGCCGCCGAAGCCCTCGTTGGACATGATGTGGTCGTGGGCGTCGACGAAGCCCCTGACGCGGCCCTGGGCGTCGGTGCCCTTGAAGGGCTCGCCCGTGACGTTGATCTGCGAGTCGGGTGCGGGCCTCGCGGACGGATCCCACCAGCTGGACTCCGCCGCGGAGCTGGGCACGGGACCGAGCACCAGGGCGGTCACAGCGACAAGCAGCGACACCACCGCGAGCGACCTGAGTCTGCGGCGCAGAGGTTGAACGATGACCATCGCGTACATCCTTAAATGTGAGCGGTGCTCAGATTCCGCTCTACGTTAGGGATACGAGCCTGCAACGCCAACCCCCGTGCAGCGTTCATGTTCGGCAGTTCCCGTCCTTGCAGGGCGACACGCCCATGATGTGAGCCTGGATACGCGCGGCTCTGCGGGCGTCGTCCTGGGGCCGGTGGTGCCTCCGCAACTGCGGCCGGCATCGTGAGCTGCGGACGCAGTCTGGCCGCGTACCGTGGCAGCGTGGCGAACGAAGACCTGGGGCGGACCCTGCGCCGCTTGCGCCGTCTGGCCTCCCTGACGCAGGAAGAGCTGGCCGAGCGCTCCGACGTGTCCGTCGATGTGATCCGCCAGCTCGAACAGCGGCGGAAGCACTCGGCGCGCCTGCCCACCCTGCACGCGCTGGCCAACGGTCTCGGCGTGGAACTGACCACGCTCCTGGGCGACCCGCCGGCGGTCTCCTCCACGGGGGAGAACGACGGACCACGCTTCGTGGCCGTGCGCCGCGCCATCATGCCCGTGCTCTGGGGGCCGGACCCGGAGCCGCCGGGGCCCGACTTCTCGCTGGACCGTCTGCGTGAGCAGATCGCGGAAGGCTGGACGCACTACCACGCCGCCGAGTTCGACACGGTGATGAAGGCGCTGCCGGACCTGCTCTCGGACGCGCGCGCCACCACGGTCTCGGACAACGACGACGACCGCAGGGCCGGATTCGCAGCCCTGGCCAAGGCGCTGCAGCTCGCCGGACACGTCGCCGTGCGGATGGGCAAGACGGACCTGGCCCTGACGAGCCTGGAACGCGCCATAGACGCTGCGGGAGAGTCCTCCGATCCGCTGCTTGTGCCGATGATCGTCAACTCCACGGCGTGGACCTACCAGCGGCAGGGGCGCCTGACAGACGCGCTGGGCATCGCACTGCGTGCTGCCGAGGACATGGCGAACGCGGGCCGTACCGGCACGGCCGACGGCCTGAAGGTGTGGGGTGCGCTGACCATGAGCGCCGCCACGTCGGCCGCGCGAAGCGGTGACTATGAGCGCGCGGCGGCGATGATGGCAACGGCGGAGCAGGAAGCCGCCCGAGTGTCGAAGCTGCCCGACGGCGGTGACAACCGCATGGTCAGCGTCTTCAGCCCGTCGTCGGTCCGTATCGAACGCGTCCGGCTGGCCGTCCAGTACGGGCACCCGCATGATGCCTTGGCGCTGGCCAAGGGGATGCGTCTGAGCAAGGACACTCCGCCGTCCTGGCGGACGTGGCTGCTGTTGGACGTGGCCCGAGCGCACACGGACACCGGTGACGCTGCCGGAGCGGTGAAGGCGCTGGAGTCCCTGCGCCGGGTGGCACCGACCTGGATGCAGCATCACACGCTGGCCGTGGCCATCGTGCGCGACCTGTGGGCGCTCCCCAACCATCCACCGGGACTCCGGCCGTTGGCGGAGTTCCTGGGGGTCGGCGAATAGCGTGGTGAAAGTGGGATGTTCCGCCCCTGTCACCCTTCTTGGTACGTCGCTTACATGAATGGTCACTGCCCCGCGACCTCGTGAACGGCCGGGGCTGCGGCCGACCTGAAAGAGCAACTGACGTGCCGAAATCCACGGACGGGCAGTCACGAAAGCAGCCCCGGCGATGCCTGCCGCTCATCGTGGCCCGCCCGACCGGGCACCCCGGCTACAGCGCGACCCTGCCGCGTGAACCGGGGAGCGCGGCCACCGCCCGGCGTCTGGTGCACGTCGCCTTAGCGGCGTGGCAGATGGAAGAGCTGGCCGACGTCGCGGCCCTGATCGTCTCCGAGCTGGTGACCAACTCCGTGCAGCACGCCCGGAGCAATTCCATCCGGATCACGGTCACCCGGCCCGAGGCAGTGCGGGTGCGTATCGGTGTCGTGGACAAGTCGAAGCAATTCCCGGTGCCCCGGGAGCCGAGCGCCGAGGACGAGGGCGGGCGCGGCCTGGCGCTCGTGGAGGCGCTGGCCGAGGACTGGGGCACCGATCCGCTGCCGTGGGGCAAACGGGTGTGGGCAGAGCTGCGGGGGAAGGGGCACGAATGACCGGCATACGCCTGCCCGGACTGCATGCGCATCTACCGGCTCCGGCCCCTCGACCCGGCCCCGGTCGTCCGCCCCGTGGTGGATGACCAGGGCCATTTCGTCATGCCCGGGCACCGGCCGGCAGATCTGGGCGCAGCCACACCGGCGCCCGTACTCTGGCACCCCATACACCACCCGATGGGGGCAGCATGACGACCGGCACGACCACGGGCCAGCGGATCCGCACGACCCGTCACATGCGACAGCTCTCCGCCCAGCAGCTCGCCGACAGAGTGCACGTCAGCTCGAACTACCTGCTCAAGATCGAGTCCGGAGCCCGGCGCGCGAGCCGCCGTATCCTGCTGGATCTGGCCCGCGCACTCCACGTCGGCATCGAGGTGCTCGACGGCCTGCCCGACTACGGCGAGGCCGAAGGCCAGGAGCGGGCACAGACGATCATCCCGGACCTCCGTCGCGTCCTCCTCACCTACGACAGCCCCGACGACCTCGACGTCACCCCGCGCGCCCTGCCTGTCCTCACTGCCGAGGTCGACCAGGTCTCCGCCCTGCGTCGGGACGCCGCCTACGCCGAGATGGGGCCGCTGCTCCCGTCGCTCGTCACCGAGCTGACGCACGTCGCACTCGGCGCCACCGGCCGGGACCAGCGCCGCGCCTACTGGGATCTCGCCCGGGTCTACCGTGCTGTGAACTCTCTCGCCCACAAGCTGGGGCATCACGACCTGTCGAACACGGCGTTGGACCGGGTGCGTTGGGCGGCCGACCGGTCCGGTGACCCGCTGATGCAGGTCACCGCCGGGTACCTCGTTGCCGGGGCGATGCTCCGGCAGGGCGCGATGGACGGGGCCCGGAGGAAGCTGCTGGGGTTGCGGGCCGAGCTGGGGCGACTGCAGTCGGAGGGCTGCTACACCGCGTCCGCTCTGGCTGTCGATGGTGGACTCCTCTTGAAGCTCGCCATCGTGGAGGCGCGGGCCGGGGACCACGCGGCGGTGCGGACGCTGCTGGACGAGACCCGCGAGGTGGCCCGCATGGCGGGTGACCTGGACGTGCTGGAGTACGAGACCAGCTTCGGCCCGACCAACATCCGGATCCACGAGGTAGCGGCGCTGCTGGAGATCGGGGCGACGGAGGAAGCGCTGGCGCGGGTCGGCGAGTGGGGCCGCGACGAGGGCCGGGGGCTGTGGACGCCGCCGGCGGGGACGGTCGGTGAGCGCGCGTCGCACCACTGGATTGATCTTGCGGCGGTGCAGCTCGCCGAGGGCGACCGGCACGGCTCGTTCGCTTCGCTCCAAGAGGCGCGGCGTATCGCCCCGGGGCACACGCGTTTCCGGCCGCAGGCGCGGGAGACCGTGGCCACGTTGGTGCGGCTGGACCGGCACTCGGAGGAGAGCCTCGCGGGCATGGCCCGGTGGATGGGCGCATAGCTGACGCTCAGTCACCAGTCAAGCAATATGCGCCAGTTCTCCCCTGGACAAAGCTGTCCACTCGAACCCCTTCACAGCGCGACAGGATCCCCTCACAGAACGCAACCGGAGTGTGAGGGGATCACCTGTGTCCGCTACCAACACCGAGGCCGCGCGCCGCTGGCTCGCCGCGGCCGACCCGGACCCCGTCCACGCCGACCGATGGTGGGACACCATGCAGGTCGCCCTCCTCCCCGTCGGACAGAAGTGGGACGCCGTGCGCTTGGGCGCCGACGACGGAATTCGCATCACCCAGCGAGACGACATCACCGGCCCCGTCATCCACGACTCGTACGGCCGCATCGCCTACGTCCTCGTCCCCCGCGGTACTTCCGCCACGTGGCAGGTCGACGGGACCGAGTGCTTCGGAGAGCTCTGCTACCTCGCCGTCCCGGCCCCGGAGCGCACCGAGCCGCCGGGCCCCTACTGGTTGCAGGCGCCCGACGGCTCCGGCCTGCTGACCGACCCCGCAACCCTTGCTGCCGCTCTCGCCGACCACGGCCCACAGCTGCCCGCGGAGGCGTTCGGATGAGCCGCGCCACCACCCCGCCCCCGGCCGACGAGGCAGCCGACCGGCCACCGGCGCAGCAGGACGTCGAGGACACGATCGAGCGGGCCCTCAACTCCGGCACCGGCCGTCTCGTCATGGCCGAGCTGACCGAGCTGAACGGGCTCTTCCGGGGGTACATCGCGTACCTCTACCCCGCGGCGGAGGCCGCCGTCGACCGGCTCTGGCACGGCAGCCTTGCTTGGTACAACGGCCGCTCCCGGCTTGACCGGCTCCGGGATCTGCTGGAGCAGCAGCTCGACGAGCGCCCGCTCTCCGCGCATATCCAGGTCACCACCCTGGCGCACGAGTGCCGGTGGCTCCTCGCTCAAGGACGAGAGCAGGGATGAGCGCCAAGCAGTGGTGCACCTGGTGCACCGGGCGAACGGATCAGCCGACGCTGATCGCCCTCATCGAGACGGGCAGCGGGCCCGGCGCGATCCAGTACGCCTGCCCGGACTGCATGCGCATCTACAGGCTTCGACCGTTCGACCCCATTCTGAGCGGCTGCCCCGTCTACGAGCGGCGCCGCATCTGACCGGGTCGCCGGCGGCGTTCCCCCTCCGTCGGCGGCCCGCCCCCACACCACACCTGCCCCCGACACACCGGGGGCTCTCACCCCGATGACAGCGGAGGCGCCGTGAGCACCTACAGCGAGTACGAGGACAAAGCCGAGAAGCGCGGCCGGAAGAAGGCGGGGCCGGGCGGAGACCAGGGCAACGGGCAGACGAGCGGCTGTATGGTCGTGGCGCCGGTGGCCGGCCTTTTACTCCTCGCCGCCGCCATGATCCGCCGGAGGCAGACATGAAGATCAGGACCGAACGGACCATCGTGCTTGATGATGGCGAGGTGTGCACAGACGGCGAGGGCACCCGCTTCTTCGGCGTTCCCGCCTGGAGGATCTGTCTCGTCCTGTGCGCCGCGATGCCGGTAGCGCTGCTCACGTACACGTACTCGGTGCGCTGATCGCCTGCGGGTTGGTGATCCGGCGAAACGGCCCCGCACCCCCCCCGGTCAGCAGATGTCGCGGTACGGGACCTCCCGGATGTGCGTGGACCAGTCGGCGCGTGACAGGCCGTCGCCCGCGCGTTCGCAGACGGCGGCGGTGGTGCGGGCGGGGTCGACGGGGTAGGCCCGGAGGGGGGTGCGGGTCCCGGCCACGAGCAGGGTCCGGTCGTCGTGGCTGAACGCGAGCGCCAGGACGGGGTCGGCGGCGGTGGTGAGCGTGGTCCCCAGCGGGCGGCCCGAGGCGGCGTCCCACAGCTGGACCGTGCCGTTCGTGCCCGCCACGGCCAGCGTCCTGCCGTCGTGCGAGTAGGTGAGGGCGGACACGGGCTCCCCCTTCCGGGGCCGGCCCGAGGACATTCCGGCGAGCGAACCCAGGTGACGCGCCCCGTCGCCGTCGTACACGCTCACCCGGCCGGAGGCGCCGCCCAGGGCGAGCCGTTCGCCGTCGGGGCTGTAGGCGAGCGCCCGGGCGTTCAGTTGCCCGGTGGTGTGCGGGGCCCGGCGGGCCGAGGGCAGGGCGAAGCCGCTCCCTTGCGTGGTGGCCAGCTGACGGCCGTCGGGGCGCACCGCCATGGCGCCGGTCGGAAGCGCTGACCAGGAGCCCATTCCGCTCAGGGACTCCTCGGTATGCTGCGCCACCTTGGTGCGGCGCTGCGCGTCCCACTTCTCCAGTGCTCCGGCGCCCCGGCGGAGGGCGAAGAGGGAGGAGCCGTCCGGGCTCAGTGCGATGGTCTCGGCGCTCTCCCACTCCTTGTCGTCCGCCGCGAGTACCAGCTCCGCCCGCTTGCGGTGTTCCCGCAGGTCCCACACCGTGATCCGCTCCGGGCGTGCCCTGGTCCCTCCCTCGTCCTCCGGGCGCGTCTGCTGCGCGCCGACTCCATAGGCAAGGGTCCGCCCGTCGAGGCTGAACGCCAGGTGTGCCCAGCACTGTTCGCTCTTCCGCAGCCGCCGGTCGGGCCTTCCGCAGTCGACCGGCGGCAGCGGGACCGCCCGGCCGCCGTGGGTGGGCCGCGCCTCGAACCGCATCCGCTCCCCGTCGCGGCGGGCGGTGACGACCAGCCGCCCGTCGGGGCTGAACGCGGCCTTCCGGGCCGGTTCCCGGCGCCGGGGGAGGGCGGTGGCGTCGCGCAGGAACAGCGTCCGCACGCTGCCGCTGCCGTCGCTGACCCCCTCCTGGTACCGGATCACGCCCCGCTCCGGATCGAGCCAGTGGCCCAGTGCGAAGTCGCTGGCCAGCCGGTGCGAGTAGACCTCTTCGGCGGAGTCCGCGGAGATCCGCCACAGCGTGATCCGCTGGTCGCCCACCGTGGAGACGAACCGTCCGTCGCGGCTGAACCGGACGCCGTCCAGCGTGTCGCCGTCGTAGGGGATCCGTACCGTCCTCCCGGACGTCAGGTCCCGGACGGCCGGCTTCTCGCTGCCGACGGCCAGTCTGCGGCCTCGCGGATCGAACTCCCACGCCTTGCCGCTGTCGGGGCTCTTGCCGGTACCGCAGACGGCGCGCGACAGCGTGGCCGAGCCGGGCGGGCGCACCCGGCGCCGCGCGGCGATGTCCCAGAGCTCCAGGGAGTGCCCCACGCACAGCGTCATGAGCCGGTCGTCCGGACTGACGACCGGCTGGTAGACGTCCTCGCCTTCGCGCTGGAACACCGAGCGTCCGCGGCGCACATCCCACAGCCGGACCGCATGGTCGCCGTCGACGAGCACCGTGCGCCCGCTCGGGGCGAACACGACATTCGAGTCCTCGGGGACGGGGACCGGGCGCGCGCCCACCGGTTTCCCCGTGTCGAGGTCACGGACCGTCACCCGACCGCCTGCCGTCACCAATAGCCGCCGCCCGTCCGGGGACAGGTCGACCACTTCCTCCCCGCGGGTCAGCCGGAGTGTGCCGGTCCGGCGGTGGCCGGGCACATCCCAGCGCTGTGCCCGTCCGTCCGCGACCCGCACCAGCGTCCGCCCGTCCGCGCTGACGTACGTGTCACCATCGGCGTTCGCGCCGGGCACGGTGAAGGAGTCCTGATCCTGCTGCGTCACCGCCCCCAGCAGCGCCGCGCGTGCTTCGTCGGTGTGGCTGATCCGCCATGCGGCGACGCTCAGCCGCAGCGCCGTCACCGGGTCGGTGGAGCGCAGGGTCTCCGCGGTCGACGCGACGCGGCGGGAGGTGGCCTCCGCGCGGCGCCGGTCACCCTCGCGGTTCTGCTGCCAGGCCGCCACTCCCGCGACCATCGCCAGGACCAGCAGCAGGGACAGCGTGCCCACCACGGCGCGGACCCGGCGGCGCTCGCGTCGGCGCCCGCCGCTGCTCGCGGTGAGGAACGCCCGCTCCAGGGAGGTGAGGGCGGCCCGTTCCCCGTCCGTGCCGAACGCCTCCTCCGCCTCCGCCAGCCGCGTCCCGCGGTACAGCGCGCCCGGATCCCGGTGCAGCCCCTGCCACGCCTTCGCGGCCTCCGTCAGTCTCCGGTGGACGCGCAGCCGTCCGCGGTCCTCCTCGATCCAGCCCCGCAGTCGCGGCCAGGCGGTGATCAGCGCTTCGTGGGCGAGGTCCACCACCCCGTCGTCGACGGTCACCAGGCGGGCCCGGACCAGGCGCTCCAGCACCACCGAGGTGTCGTCCGAGGCGTCCCCGGGTGTCCCGTCCGCTGCCAGCTCCGCCCGGTCCGTCGGGCGCCTGGTGTCCGGTGCGCCCTCGCCCGGGGTGATCAGCCGCAGCAGGATCCGGCGGGCCAGCTCCGCTTGGCGCGCGGACAGTTCGCCGTGGACCCGCTCCGCGGTGGCGGCGATCGCGCCGTGGACCCCGCCCACGGACTCGTACGCCTCCTCCGTCAGCGCCCGTCCGCGCCGCCGTCGCCAGGTCTCCAGCAGGGCGTGGGACATCAGCGGCAGGCCGCCCGGTTCGTCGGCGACCTCGGCCACGATCCGGGCGGTCAGCGACCGCTCCACGATCAGGCCCGCCGCGGCGGCCGGCTTCACGATCGCCTCGCGCAGCTCGGCCGGTCCCATCGGGCCGACGAGCAGCGTGGCGCCGCCCAGTGCGGCGGCCAGCCCGCGGTGTTCGGCGCACCGGCCGAAGAAGTCGGCCCGCACGGCGACGACGACGCGCAGCCGGCTCTCCGGTGCGCCCGCGGCGAGCAGCGCGTCGAGGAACTCCCGCCGCTCCGCCGGGTCCCGGCAGAGCGTGAACGTTTCCTCGAACTGATCGATGATCAACCAGGTGTCGCCGTCCCCCGCTTTCGGGATCAGCGCCGCGCGATGAGTGCGGGCGGGGTGCTCACCCGGCGTCAGGACCCGGACGACGGCGGGCGGCGGCGCCGACGGGTCACCGCCGCCGCTGCCGGCGTTCCGGAGCGCGGGGATCAGGCCCGCCCGCAGCAGTGAGGACTTGCCGCTTCCGGAGGGGCCGAAGACGGCGCTGAACCGGTTGCTCCGCGCCAGCTCCACGATGTCGGCGACGAGCCCGTCCCGGCCGAAGAAGCGTCCGTGGTCCCCCGGTTCGAAGCGGGCCAGGCCCCGATAGGGCGGGTCGGCGGTGTCGTCCCCGGCCCGCTCCACGGCCGCCGCCTCCGCCGCCTCCGCCGCGGCCTCCCGCCAGCGCGCCTCCCACTCCGCCCGGTCCCCGCCGCAGGCCTCGGCATACGCCAGCGCCACCGACAGCGAGGGCAACTGCTCGCCCGCCGCCGCCTGGGACAGCGCCGTCACCGAATACCGCGCCTGCTGCGCCATCGTGCGATAGGTCGGGCCTCCGACCTCCTGACGCAGCTTGCGCAGCTCGTGGGCGAAGCGCTGAACCGGACCCGCGCTCGGGTCCACCGGCCTCTCTCGGCGGCCCACCGTTCCCCCTCTGTTGTCCCCCGTGTGGAGCCCCGCTCCCCGTCGCACCGTCGGCGACCAGCGCCTTTCGTGATTGTTCCGTGCTTCGGAGGAGGGCTGCTGAACAACCGTACAGCCGCTGGAATGGCGGAGCGGTCGAGCCGCAGCGCCCCCGAGAGCGCAGGGCCCGTCCGCTGACGTCTACGGGAAAGGCAACAACGTGAACAGCTTGATCCGTACCCGCGGTCTCCGCGGTGCGATGGTGGCGTGTGCCGCGCTGACGCTGACCACGAGCGCGATACCGGCGTGGGCCGCCGGCTCCGCGGCCGAGTCCACTCCGTCCGCGGCCGCACCGCAGGCCTCCGGGTGGAGCGAGTCGAGGGTGACCCGGGGCGACGCCCCGCTCATCGCCACCACGCGGCCCGACGCACGGACCACATGGGTGGCGGGGGCGCGGTTCGTGGGCAGCGGGGACGACCTCGAGCTCGTGCCCGCCCTGTGGGAGCGCGACGAGCGCAAGGGCCCCGGCTGGAAGCGGGTGAAGACGGCGCCCGTGCCCCGGGGCGATGTCCGGTTCAACGACGTCGATGCCTCGTCGCCGCGCAACGCCATGCTGGTCGGTGACTACACCGAGCAGTCCCGTGGTGTGGTGACCCAGCGCTGGAACGGCAGGGCGTGGAAGTCCGCTGTCGCTCCGGTGCCGCGGGGGGCCGAGGGCGGCGGGTTGCTCTCCGTCGACACCCGCGCTCCCGGCGATGCCTGGGCAGCGGGGTATGCACAGGTACGCGCCGGAGGCCGCTCCAGCATCGTCGGAACAGTTCAGCACTGGGACGGCACCCGCTGGAAGGCGCAGAAGCTGCCGGACGTCACCGCGGGGGACAGGGACCTCTGGTGGCAGCTGTCGAGCGTCGCCGCTCTCGCCGCCGACGATGTGTAGGCCGTGGGCAGCACGGGCTTCTTCGAGTCGGGCAAGCCGGTGCTGCTGCACTACGACGGCACACGCTGGAGCAAGGTCGCCGTTCCCGGCGTCGGTGCCGCGCGCGCAGGGCTGAAGGACGTCGTCGCCGGGCCGGGCGGGCAGCTGTGGGCCGTGGGGGAGATCCAGGCGCCGGACAAGTCCTGGAAGGCGCTGGCGCTGCACTACAACGGCAGGAAGTGGACCGAAGTCCCGCTGCCGAACGGGACCGGGCGGCTCGGATCGGTCACGGTCAGCCGCGGGGAGCCCGTCGTCCTGGAGGAGAAGACGGAGGAGACCAGTGCCGCGCTCCGCTACACCGGCCGGAAGTGGGTGTCGATGAAGCTGCCCGCCGACGGCGCCGAGCCGCTGGCGGCGAGCGCCGTCTCGGCATCGGGCCGGACCGTCGACGTCGTCGGCTACCGCCCCGCCACGGGCTCCCAGTACGTGGGTCCCGGCGCGGTGCTGACCGCGCGGCGGTAGCGCGCGCGGGAGGGGGACGGGCGGGTGCCGCCCGTCCCTCTTTCCGTCCAGTCCGGCACCCCAACTGTGTCCGATTTTCGGACACAGTTGGGGTGCCGGACTGCAGTCACATCATGTCCGACCGTCACGGCCCTCCGTAGAAATGGTGTGTTGGCCGGAATTCTCCCCACTCCGGGGTGGATGTCAGGGACGTTGAGTCGTCAGGAAGCAGCTCCGGTGAGTCGCCTCGGTGTCCGGATTTCTCCGTGCCCCTCTTGTCGTGAGGGGAGGGGCGGCGGATGATTCGCGGCCTCCTGACCGTTTGCGGCGTCCTGTGCGGCGAGGGGACATGTCATTCCCGCAGGGGCGCTCATTGCATGAGGCATGTCCCGGGGGCGCCGGTATCGCAGTCGGCGGAGTCGAGGGAACCGCGCGTTCGGATTCCTTGGACGAGCCGGAATTCTTTGGACGAGTCGGGATTCCCGCTTCCGGGGCTCCCGGATCGATGCTTCGTCATGCAGGAAATGCTACGTGCGTGCACATGCCTGCCCGGCGAAAACACCTCCGGGCAGGGAGATTTCGCTGACCCGGAGAGAGGTCTGAGTGTCGGATCAATCAGGCGGTATCCCGCCGCGCTCGATCGGACGATGGAGACGTGGCAGCAGGGCACTGGTATTGGTGACCCTGATGGTGGCGACGTGGCTGGCCGTGCCGGTCGCACCCGCCGATGCGGCGGTGCGGGACCACACCGCGGTGACCTGGAACATGCAGGGTGCCACGAGTGGTGGGGAGAGCAACTGGACGAACCAGCTCAGGCAGTTGTTCACCATGCAGGGGGCCGACGTGGTGGCTCTTCAGGAAGCCGGCGCCGTTCCCCGCAGCGCTCTGGCCAACCGGCGGCGCACGTTCACCAGCTGGTCGAACGGGGTCGCCTACCAGGTCGTCGAATACCAGTGGCCCGGAACCAATCGTACCGGCGGCTATTACATCTACCACATGCTGACCGACCCCAACGGGAACCGGGTCAACCTCGCCATGGTGACGCGCGAAGAGGTCGACGAGGTCCACATCCTGCCGCCCCAGCGCGACGCGCGGGGGAATCCCGGAAGCAGGCCGATGTTCGGCGTGGAACTGGGCGACGGATCGGTGTTCTGGACCGCACACGCAGGGGCCTATGACAGAAATGACGCGGCGAACATCGTGGCTGCGGTCAGAACGGAAATGGCCGGAGTGGACTCGTGGGCCCTGCTCGCTGACTTCAACCGGTCGCCGGCTGCGCTCGTCAGCGACCCCGCGTGGCCGGGCAACACCGTTCGCGTGGTCAACTCCGGTCGTTCGACGCACCGCAACGGTGGCGAGTTGGACTACATGGTGACCAACGACTTCACCCCGGCCTACCGCGCCGCCCAACTGGGCGGTCCGATATCCGATCACCAACCCGTCTCGTTCGGAAGGAACCTGAGGGCAGCTGCCGGAGTGCCGGAAATGCTGACGAGCGGGCGCTGGAAGCAGCAGATGCTGTGCGCGAGCGCGGCGGACAACTCGGTGTGGCTGCGTGGCCCGGAGGCCGACCAGGGGTACTGCCAGTGGATGAAATACCCCGTGGGCAACGATCACTTCGTGCTGTACAACCTGGGCAAGGACCAGGTCATGGCCTACGAGGGCGGTAACGGCGGGCCCCTGGTGATGCAGGACTACGATCCTCGCGGCCGCGATCAGCAGTACTTCTCGTGGGGCAAAGAGGAGGATTGGGGCGCCTCGGCTCTGCGGTCCTACCTCGACCCGGGACAGAACATCGACGCCAAGGCCACCGGCAGCGACACGCCCCGTACCGGTCCGCTCCACACCCGCGGCTGGCGCCATGGCGACCAGATGGAACTCACCTGGAACACCAGAGACCAGGAGTACGTCGCGAGTGGCGCCTTCCCCGGCTACAACCTCTGCGCGAGCGACGCGAACAACTCCGTATGGCTCAAGGACGATGCCCATGCCGATGCGGGCTGCCAGTGGTTCCAGGTGGGTGGCAATGACAAATTCGCCCTCTACAACCCGGCCATCGGCAAGGTCATGGCCTACGAGGGCGGTAACGGTGGGCCGGTGGTGATGCAGAACCACGATCTCTGGGGCCGTGATGAGCAGTACTTCTCGTGGGGCAAAGAGGAGGATTGGCACGCCTCGGCTCTGCAGTCCTACCTCGACAGCGGGCAGGACGTCGATGCCAAGGCGACGGATACGGACACACCCCGTAAGGACGCCGTGCACACCCGTGGCTGGCGTCACGGCTTCCAGCGAGAGCTGACCTGGAAGGCCGCGCAGTAGGCCGGGCTCCCACAGGCCGTCCGGATGCCGTGTCGGGGCGGACCGCGACCACGGTCCGCCCCGACAGGGCGGTCTGTGACACACATGCGCTGACACACGTGCAATGACACACGTGCGCTGATGCGCGATGTGCGGTGCGGCCGGTGCCCGGGGCCGGCGATCCCGGGCGTGGTGCGCGGCGAGGGCGGCCGAGGGGCCGGAACGCGCGCGGACTGCGACGCAACCGGACCGACGACAACCGGACTTGGCCGAAAACCGTACGATGCCCTGCGTGGCAGAGATCATTGACTACGGGCGGTTCGCCGAGCGGCTGCAGGAGAAGCGGTCGCGCTGGGCGTTGCTGGACGAGGTTCAGCGTGAGTGGGGCTACGAGGATCCGGGGGGTGAGCCGCCGCATTCCCGCTGGGGCGGGGAGAACTCGGAGTACGGGATCGACGAGGACCTTCCCATACCGGAGGCGCTCGGCGAGTGGTGGGACTCGCCGGTCAACTCCTTCGCCTTCCGGCCGCGGCTGTACTGGACGCACACCCAGTGGCCGCCGAGCATCGCCGGGGACGAGCTTCCGGACGACACCCCGCATCTCGGCGCGGACGAGGACCTGCGGGTCTGCGTCTTCATGTCCGAGTACCAGTACTGCAATCAGTGGGGTTACCTCGCCGCGGAGGCCGGCCGGCCGGATCCGCGGGTCTTCGTCAGCACCGGTGACGGCTGGGTGGTGCAGTCCCGCTCCCTCTCGGAGTTCTTCCTCCAGCTGGCCATGGAGCGGATGCCGGGGAACTTCGGCTGGAGCCTGCGGATCCACCGCACGGTGGTGGAGGACGACGCGGCGATCGTCGAGCGGCTCCGCGCGTCCTACCGGGAGCTGGGACTGCTGCCGTGGCAGGAGATGGGCACCGACGCGCTGTCGTACGGCGGACCGGACGCGCTGATCCGCCACGGCCGGGGCCCGGGCGCGGACTTCGCGATCGTGATCCACGGACGCACGCGCGAGGCGCTGGTCCAGGTCGCCGACACCCTGGGAGTCCCGTACGAGGACGGGGACATCAAGGGGCCCAGCGAGGTGCCGGCGCCCCTGGAGGACCTTCGCCCGGTGGCACTCGCGGCCGGGGACACCGACGACCGGGGACGGTGGACGGTGGTGTCGGCGGGCGCCGCGCCGGAGGAGCCCGCCGTTCCCCGCGTGACCGGCCTCGACGAGGTGACCGGCCGTACGGTGGTGACGGCCGATCAGGACGGGACCACGGTCGTCGCGGGGGATCGTGACGGAGCGATCCACCTCTGGGCGACGGATGGTGAGGCGCCGTCCGAGGCCGAGAGCCGTGCCCTGCACCGCGCGCCGGTGACCGGGGCCGGCTGCGTACGGATGGACAGCGGCCGGCGCGTGGTGGTCAGCGGCGACTCGAACGGCGTCCTCCGCTTCTGGCTGACGGACAAGGCCCCGCGGCGGAGCCCGTTCGACCGCAGGCGGACGGCGGTCACGGCGGTCGCCGCCGGGAAGCCCGGCACCGGCCCGGCGGTGGCGGCCGCGTGGGCGGACGGCCTGGTCCGCGTGTGGGACCTCTACACCGACGTCGTCGCGGATCTGCGGCTCGGCACCGGGATCCAGGGCCTGGCCCTGGACGCCGACGGCCTGCTGCGGGTGACCGGCCCGGACGGCACCGCCGTGCTGCGGCTGGACCTGGACCGGCTCTGGCCGACGCGGAAGATGCGGGAGCAGCTCGACGAGATCGACTGGAGCTCCTTCTGGACCGCGCGCGGGCCGGCCGACGAGAACGGCGTGTCCGACCTGATCGTCCGGATCGGCTCCGATGACGAGGCCACGGCCAAGCAGGCCGTCCACGACCTGTACCGGCTGATCGTGTCCAAGGACGGCTCCCTGACGGCGGCCGCCCCCGCCGTACCGTTCCTGGTCGAGCTCATGACCGACCCGGCCAACCGGGCCCGCGGGACCCTGCTGCTCCTCATCGCCGATATCGCCGACCTCCCGGACGCCCGGGGCGACCGGGGCCGGGCGCAGCGCGCGGCGGTTCAGGAGGCACTGCCCGTCCTGCTGCCGCTGCTGGAGGACGACGACACGTCCGTGCGGTGGGCCGCCGGGGAGCTCCAGCGGATCTGCGCCGGGCCGACGGCGTAGCGACCCTCGCGTCGCCCGGCGGAGCCGACGGCTCCGCCGGGCGAGGCCGGCCGTGCGGGGGCAACCGCACCGGGGGCGAGCGCCGCTCCGACCGGCACTGGAAGCGAGCGCCGTTCCCCTCGACCGGACCGGGAGCACGTGCCGTTCCCCTCGACCGGCACCGGGGCGAGCGTCGCTCCCCTGTGCCGGGAACGGCGCTCGCGGTCGGTGCCGCGTCACGGATCCGGCCGAACGCTGGACACTACTTGCGAGTAGTCCGGCGCTCGCCCGTGCCGAGCAGCGTTTGTGCAGCTCAGAGTGCCCGTCCTGGGCAGATGCCGTTACGGGAGCGTCCACCGAGCAGACTCTTGACGGCGGTGTTCCGGTGCCCGTACGTTGCCTCCCGAAAGACCCGACAACCGCATACACCGCTGACGATTCTGCGCGGGAGAGCTCACGTCGTCCCACGACGTGGCGCCGAAGGCCGCTGTACCCCCGGCCTCACCGCCGGGCCCGACAACTCCACATCGCGCTGTTCGAACCGAAGCGGGAGAGCCCTCGCCCACCCTTGGCGAGGCGCCGAAGGAGCAACTCTCCCCAGAATCTCTCAGGCCCCACTACCGCTTCGGCCAGGCGACTCTGGAAAGACAGGACGTCATGTCCTGCGCCCACGGTGCAAACCGCCGGACCCGGTGGTGAAGCTCTCAGGTACCGATGACAGAGCGGGGAGGCCACCCGTCCCCGGCACCGCGATCGCGGTGCCCCCACAGGGAGCCTCCCACCATGACCTTTCCCGAGTCCTCCGCGTCGGGTGCGTTCGCCACCCGTCACATCGGTGTCGACGACGCCGACCGCGCCGCCATGCTGTCCGAAGTCGGCTACCCGACGCTCGCCGCCCTCATCGACGCCGCCGTCCCGAGCGGCATCCGGAGCCCGTCCGGCCTGAACCTGCCCCCCGCCGCCACCGAGGCCGAGGCCCGCTCCGAACTGCAGGAGCTCGCGGGCCGGAACACCGTGGCCGTCCCGATGAACGGACTGGGCTACCACGCGACCACCACACCCGCCGTGATCCGGCGCAACGTGCTGGAGGACCCGTCGTGGTACACCGCTTACACGCCGTACCAGCCGGAGATCAGCCAGGGCCGGCTCGAAGCACTGATCAACTTCCAGACCATGGTCGGAGACCTCACCGGACTGCCGACCGCCAACGCGTCGCTGCTCGACGAGGGCACGGCGGTCGCCGAGGCCGTCACGGTCATGCGCCGCGTCGCCCGCAAGGGCCGCCCCCGCGTCCTGGTCGACCGCGACACCCTGCCGCAGACCCTCGACGTCCTGCGCACCCGTGCGGCCGCGGTCGGCGTCGAGGTCGTCGAGATCGACGTCGCCGAACCGCTGCCGGAGGACGACTTCTTCGGAGTGGTGCTGTCCTACCCCGGCTGCTCGGGAGCCGTCCGCGACCTGCGCCGGGTGACCGCCGCGGCACGGGAGCGCGGGGCGCTGGTCACGGTGGCCGCCGACCTGCTGGCGCTCACGCTGCTCGTGCCGCCGGGGGAGTTCGGCGCCGACATCGTCGTGGGCTCGTCCCAGCGGTTCGGTGTCCCGCTGTTCTACGGCGGGCCGCACGCGGGCTGCATCGCGGTCCGCGGAGGGCTCGAACGCCACCTGCCCGGCCGGCTCGTGGGCGTGTCCGTGGACAACGCCGGACGGCCGGCGTACCGCCTCGCCCTGCAGACCCGCGAGCAGCACATCCGCCGCGACAAGGCGACCTCCAACATCTGCACGGCGCAGGTCCTGCTCGCCGTGGTCGCCTCGATGTACGCCGTGTACCACGGCCCCGACGGCCTGACCTCGATCGCCCGACGGACGCACCGGCACGCCACACGCATCGCCGCGGGTCTGCGGGACAGCGGGATCACGGTGGTGCACCGGGAGTTCTTCGACACCCTGCTCGTACGGGTCCCCGGCCGCGCCGAGGAGGTCGTCGCGGCCGCGCACGACCGGGGGCTGCTGCTGCGGCTGGTGGACGGCGACCACGTCGGCGTCTCCTGCTCCGAGGCCACCTCCCCGGACCACGTCCGTCGGGTGTTCGCCGCCTTCGGCGCGGCGGGGGACGAGGCGGGGGACGACCCGGACCGGCCGGCGGCCGGCGCTCCGACGGCGCTTCCGGAGGACCTGCGGCGCACATCCCCCTTCCTCACCCACCCGGTCTTCCACCGGCACCGTTCGGAGACCGCGATGCTGCGCTATCTGCGCAAGCTCTCCGACCGTGACTTCGCGCTGGACCGCGGGATGATCCCGCTCGGGTCCTGCACGATGAAGCTCAACGCGACCACGGAGATGGAGCCGGTCAGCCTGCCCGGCTTCGCCGACCTGCACCCCTTCGCGCCCCTCAGCGACGCCGCCGGGTACCTGGCCCTGGTCGAACAGCTGGAGACATGGCTGGCCGAGGTCACCGGGTACGCCAAGGTCTCCGTCCAGCCCAACGCCGGCTCGCAGGGCGAGCTCGCCGGCCTCCTGGCGATCCGCCGCTACCACGAGGCCAACGGCGGGGCCGGACGCGATGTGTGCCTGATCCCGGCCAGCGCGCACGGCACCAACGCCGCCTCCGCCGCCATGGCCGGGATGCGCGTCGTCGTGGTGGCGTCGCGGCCCGACGGCACGGTCGATCTCGACGACCTCGCGGCGAAGTGCTCGGGGCACTCCGACGACCTGGCCGCCATCATGGTGACCTACCCCTCCACGCACGGCGTCTACGAGGACGGCATCACCCGGCTCTGCGAGCTGGTGCACGAGCACGGCGGACAGGTCTACGTCGACGGCGCCAACCTCAACGCGCTGCTCGGAGTCGCCAGGCCCGGCGATTTCGGTGGCGATGTGTCCCACCTCAATCTGCACAAGACGTTCTGCATCCCGCACGGTGGCGGCGGGCCGGGAGTCGGCCCGGTCGCGGTGGCCGCACACCTCGCGCCGTACCTGCCCACCCACCCGCTGCACCCCGAAACCGGGCGTCGCGACGGGATCGGGGCGGTGAGCGCCGCACCGTTCGGCAGCGCCGGCATCCTGCCGATCCCGTGGGCCTACATCCGGATGATGGGCGCGGAGGGGCTGGCCGAGGCCACCCGGACGGCCGTGCTGAGCGCCAACTACGTGGCCCGCCGCCTCGCACCCCACTTCCCCGTCCTCTACGCCGGGGAGTCGGGCCTCGTCGCGCACGAGTGCATCCTCGACGTACGCCCGCTCACCGCCGCCACGGGAGTCACGGTCGACGACATCGCCAAGCGGCTCATCGACCACGGCTTCCACGCGCCGACGATGAGCTTTCCGGTCCCCGGCACGCTGATGGTCGAACCGACGGAGAGCGAGAACCTCGCCGAACTGGACCGCTTCTGCGCGGCGATGATCGCCATCCGTGCGGAGATCGACCTGCTGGAGCGGGGGGTCTGGTCCCTGGAGGACAGCCCGCTGCGGCAGGCGCCGCACACCGCCGCCGCGATCGCCGGCGAGTGGACCCGCGCCTATTCGCGCGAGCGGGCGGCCTTCCCCGCGGGCGTCACGCCCGACAAGTACTGGCCGCCGGTCGGCCGGGTCGACCAGGCACACGGAGACCGCAACCTGGTCTGCTCCTGCCCGCCTCCCGAAGCGTTCGCGTCCTGACCTGACCTGACCTGACCTGACCTGACCTGACCTGACCTGACCTGACCGGTCGCGGTCCGCGTCGTGCCCGGCCGGTCACCGTCCGCGTCCTGCACCGGCTGGCCACCGTCCGAGTCCCGACCCGGCCGGTGACGGTCCGAGTTTTGTCCCGACCGGCTCACGGTCCGAAGAGGAACCACCATGGCGAAGAAGACACCCCTGCACGCCCTCCACACGGAGCTCGGCGCGACGTTCACCGACTGCGGCGGCTGGTCCATGCCCCTGCGCTACACCTCCGAGCTCGCCGAGCACCACGCCGTACGGACCACCGCCGGCCTCTTCGACCTCACCCACCTGGGAGAGGCCGAGGTGTCCGGCCCCGAGGCGGGGCGAGCCCTCGACCACGCCCTGACCGGACAGCCGTCGAGGATCGCTGTCGGCCGGGGGTGCTCCTCGGTGCTGGTCCACGAGACCGGCGGAGTCCTCGACGACCTCGTCGTCCACCGCCTGGCCGAGACGCGCTACCGCATCGTGGCCAACGCCGGAAACGCGATGGTCGTGCTCTCCCAGCTGCGTGACCGGGTCGACGGCTACGCCGCCACGATCCGGAACGCCTCCGGAGACCGGGCCCTGATCGCGGTCCAGGGCCCGGCGGCCCAGGCGATCATCGGCGCAGTGGCCGACAGGGATGTGGTGTCGCTGGAGCACAACGCCATCACCCCGGCGCGACTGGGCGGCCGTGAGGTGTTGCTCGCCCGCACCGCAGGTACTGGCAGTACTGGCAGTACCGGCGGCACCGGCAGTACCGGCGGCACCGGCAGTACCGGCGGCACCGGCAGTACCGGAGGCGCCGGCGGCATCGGCGAGGACGGCTTCGGGGTCCACTGCCGCCCCGCGGACGCCGAGGCCCTCTGGCGGACCATCAGCGCGGCGGGCACGGGCCACGGCCTCCTCGCCTGCGGCCTGGCCTGCCGCTACACGCTGCGCCTGGAGGCCGGGACGCCGTCGTGCGGACGGGAACTCACGCCCCGCACCACGCCGTTCGAAGCGGGGCTGGGCCACGCCGTGACCTTCGGGAAGCCCGGCGGGTTCGTCGGCGAGGCCGCTCTGGCCGCCCGTCGTGACCAGGGCCCGACCCGCGTGCTGGTCGGGCTGACCTCGACGGGACGACGGGCTCCGCGCACCGGCTGCGCCGTCCTCGCCCCGGACACCGGGGAGCACATCGGCGAGGTCACCTCGGGCGCGCTGTCGCCCACCCTCGGCCACCCCGTGGCTCTGGCCTACCTGCGGACCGACCGCAGCGCTCCCGGCACCGAGGTGCTCGTCGACATCCGGGGCGGCCACGAGCACGCCCGGGTCGTCGAGCTGCCTTTCCACCGCCGCCCGGCCTGATCACCACGACCTGCGCCTGATCATCGCCACCTGCGCCTGATGCCCGCCACCTGCGCGTGACTGCCACCGCACACGCCTGATGCACCACCGCCTACGCCGGATCGCCACCGCACCCGCTTGATCACCACCACAGGAGAACAGCTCATGAGCCTGCCCCCCGACCTGCACTACACCCGCGACCACGAGTGGATCGCGAGCGAGGGCGACGTGTCGACCGTCGGTGTCACCGCCCACGCCTCCGACGCGCTCGGCGACGTCGTCCACCTCGACCTGCCCGCCGTCGGCACGACGATCACGGCCGGCGAGGTGTGCGGAGAGATCGAGTCGACCAAGTCCGTGAGCGACCTGTTCGCTCCCGCGGACGGTGAGGTCCTCGAGATCAACGAAGCCGCCGTGACCGACCCCGGCCTGGTCAACTCCGACCCGTACGGGGCCGGCTGGCTGTTCCGGATGCGGATCACCCGTACGCCGGACCTGCTGGACGCCACCGCCTACGCGGCACTCACGGAAGGAGCGTGACATGTCGATCCTCGACCGTCGGCTCGCCGACTTCGACCCGGCCCTCACCGCCGAGCTGCGGGCCCCGGTGACAGAGCTCGCCGACGCCCACCCGCTGTACCCGGAGCTGTGACATGAGCGATGCCCTCACCCCCGCCGCCTCGCCCGACGGCCGCAGGCTGCTGCGGCTGGAGGTGCGCAACAGCCGGACGCCCGTGGAGCGCAAGCCCGAGTGGATGAGAACCCGGGTGCGCATGGGGCCGCAGTACACCGCGCTGCGCGCACAGGTGCAGGCCGAAGGGCTGCACACCGTGTGCCAGGAGGCCGGATGCCCGAACATCTTCGAGTGCTGGGAGGACCGCGAGGCGACCTTCCTCATCGGCGGCGATCAGTGCACCCGGCGCTGCGACTTCTGCCAGATCGACACCGGCAGGCCGCAGGCGCTGGACCGGGACGAGCCGCGCCGGGTCGCGGAGTCGGTGGCCACGATGAAGCTGCGGTACGCCACGATCACCGGGGTGGCCCGCGACGACCTGCCCGACGGCGGCGCCTGGCTGTACGGCGAGACGGTCCGACAGATCCACGCGCTGAACCCGGGCACCGGGGTGGAGAACCTCATCCCGGACTTCGGCGGTGACCCCGCGCTGCTGACCGAGGTCTTCGAGTCCCGCCCGGAAGTCCTGGCCCACAACGTGGAGACGGTGCCACGGATCTTCAAACGGATCCGGCCCGCGTTCCGCTACGACCGGTCGCTCGGTGTGCTCACCGCGGCGCGGGAGTTCGGCCTGGTCACCAAGTCGAACCTGATCCTGGGCCTGGGGGAGACCCGGTCGGAGATCTCCACCGCGCTGGCCGACCTGCACGCCGCCGGCTGCGACCTGATCACCATCACCCAGTACCTGCGCCCCTCGGCACGGCACCACCCGGTGGACCGGTGGGTCCGTCCCGAGGAGTTCGTCGAACTCCGGGAAGAGGCCGAGGAGATCGGTTTCGCGGGAGTGCTGTCCGGACCGCTGGTCCGGTCCTCCTACCGCGCCGGACGGCTCTACCAGCAGGCCCGGGAGCGGAGGCCCCGGCAGCAGCCGCACGACTGACGAACCGGCCCGATCTCCGGTGGACCGCACGGGGGGCCCATCGGCCGCGCGGGCCTGCCCGCGCTCGACCCATCACCCGCGAACATCTCTCCAGCGACCACATCGTCGTCGCCACTGGATCCAAGCCCGTCGTGTGGGGCGGCGGCGGCACCTGTATGGGTGGACGGCACACGACACGTGTCCGGACAGCCCTGCCGACAGGTGGTCGTCCCGCCATGCGCGTGCCGCGGCCGATGGGGCTGCCGTAGTTCACGGTACTGATGCATCACCAGTGTTCGTTGTGGCGCACATCACGTCATGCTGGTGATGTATTTGCGGCTTATGTATCTCTATGTGCATTCGCTGCATTCTGGACGGGTGTGCGAATCGATGCGTAGCGTAATCTTCACGATTTCGTCCAGAATCGTTCACAAAATAATCATGGGGTCTGAGGAGGCCCTGTGGGGGGAGTCAGGCATGCCTCGGGGGAGTTGGCGGCGGGCTCGGGTGCCCGGCGTGGTGTTGGCTGCGGCGGTGGCGCTGGGGGTGTTTCCGTCGCACGGTGTGCAGTCCGCTGTCGCACAGGAGCCGCCCCGTCAGGCGGCCGTCAAACACGCCAAGAAGACGGCCGCTGACGAAGAGCAGGCGCGGGCTCTCGCCGAGCGGGACGGTGAGGCTGTGGAGATCGCCTCCATGCGCGGGGAGAGCAGTGAGGTCTTCGCCACTCCTGACGGGAAGCTGGAGGCCAGAGAGCACTTACGGCCGGTACGGACCCGCGTCGACGGTAAGTGGAGGCCGATCGATACTGCCCTGGCCACCACCGATGGCGGGATGGTGGCCCCGAAGGCCGCGACGGTTGATCTGGCGTTCTCCGGTGGTGGCGACGAGCCCTTGGTCCGCATGACGAAGGCAGGGCGCAAGCTGGCGCTGTCCTGGCCCACCGCGTTGCCGGCTCCTCTGCTCCAGGGGGACACCGCCACGTATCGGGATGTGTTGCCGGGTGTGGATCTGCGGATGGGAGCGCAGGAGGACGGCTTCACACAGCTGTTGGTGGTGAAGTCGGCAGAGGCGGCCTCCAGCAAAGCGCTGGCGGAGTTACGGCTGAAGCTCGACGCCGAGGGACTCAACGTCCGCAAGGTCGATTCCGGTGGCGTCGAGGCGAAGGACAAGGGCGCCGGCGGGACCGTGTTCGAGGCGCCGCAGCCGGTGATGTGGGACTCCAGCCCAGGAGCTGCCGCACTGGAACGCACGGACAAGCGTGACTCGAAGGCTCGGCCGGCTGACCGGGAGCCCATGAAGGCCTCGGACCGTGGTGTTGCCGGGGCCCAGGACGAGGAGCCCGGGGCGGGCGAGTCGGGCAAGCTGGCCCCTGTCGGGGTCGAAGTCCCCAGCACGCAGAACGAGATGGTGCTCAGGCCCGACGCCGGTGTGCTGAAGGGGAAGGACACCGTCTACCCGGTGTTCATCGATCCGCAGTGGTATTCGCCGAAGGCGACGGCGTGGACGATGGCGTCGAAGTACTGGGCCTCCTCGCCGCAGTGGAAGTTCAACGGGGACTCCGACGGCGGCATGGGGTACTGCGGTTGGTACTACTGCAAGCCCGACGACACCAAACGGCTCTTCTACCAGGTGCCGACATCGAGGTTCGCGGGAAAGTCCGTGCTGTCCGCGGAGTTCGTGGTGCGGAACACCTGGTCGGCCTCGTGCGGCGCACGTGGTGTGCAGCTGTGGCGTACGAAGGGGATCTCGTCGTCCACCACCTGGAACTCGCAGAACTCCTCGGATTTCTGGGTCGATCACCTGACCACGGAGTCGTTCGCCCACGGTTTCAACGGGTGTTCTGCGAAGGACGCGGAGTTCTCGGTGAAGTCTGCGGTTCAGCATGCCGCCAATAAGAAGTGGCCGACGATGACGTTCGGCCTCAGGGCGTCGAGCGAGAGCGACCGCTACGGCTGGAAGCGCTTCTCCGACGATGCGTTTCTGCGGGTGAAGTACAACCGTCCGCCGGGCCAGGTCAGGATGTCGCAGCTGACCATGGAGTACGGAGGCACCTGCAAGAAGCCCGGAGACGCGCCGCGTGTGCGGACCCTGGGCAAGATCTACGCGAACAACATCACCGACCCCGACGGCGACAGGGTCGCGGTCCAGTTCCAGGCCGCCTGGGACACCGGTGACGGCAAGGGCGCCGTCGCCCGGTGGAAGCCGGATCCGACGTCGTTGAAGAAGTCGGGATCGGACTTCGCGGTGCCCCTGCCGTCCTCGATCCCGGCGAACAGAGTCGTCGACTGGTACGTCCGGTCCTACGACGGTGCCCAGTACTCCCCGTGGTCCACCGCGGGGGATGCGACCGGCTGCTACTTCGTTCGCGACACCTCGGTGCCCAAGGCACCCGCGGTGGGCTCCGGGGAGTACCCGTCGTCCGACCCTGACGACCCCGACGATCCTTGGCTCGACGGTGTGGGGCAGTACGGCACTTTCACCTTCGACTCCTCCTCGCCCGATGTGACCAGGTACCGATGGGGGGTCAATGGCGACCCGGTGTCGGCGAACCAGACATCGACATCCGGGGGAGCCTCCAGGGCGGTCAAGCTTCTTCCGGCGAAACCGGGGCTGAACTTCGTCACGGCGCAAGCGTTCGACCAGGCGGGCAACGGATCGGAAATCCGCACCTACCAGTTCAGGGTGAAGGCCGGCCAGCCCGAGCGCGCCACCTGGCAACTGGACGAGCCGGCCGGCGCGACGCGGTCCGAGGGATCCACACCACCACGCTCGCTCGCCCTGCACGGCGGCGCCGAGACCGGGGCAGAAGGCGTGGCGGGTAAGGGTCTCTCCTTGAACGGCACGGACGGCTACGCCTCCACCGACCTGTCCGTGGTGGACAACACCCGGGGGTTCTCCGTCTCCGCCTGGGTGAGGCTCGCGCAGGTGCCGGACCGCACGGCGATGGTGGCCTCGCAGATCGGCAACGAGAACGCCGGCTTCGAGCTGTACTACTCGGCCTCCTACAAGCGCTGGGTGTTCAACACCTTCGCTGACGACAAGCCCGGTGCCACGGTGGTGCGCGCGATGGCTGCTGCGCCCGGTGGGGTGCGGGCTGGGGAGTGGACCCATCTCGTCGGCACGTACGACGGGGCGGACGGCAAGCTGCAGCTCTTCGTCGACGACAAGCTGGTGGGCTCCGCCTCCCACACCATCGGCTGGAACGCCCGCAGGGGACTGCAGATCGGCGCGGGCGCCTCCCAGGGGAAGCCGGAGGACTTCTTCCCCGGCACCATCGACGAGACGCAGATCTTCGACAAGCCGGTCACGCAGGACGAGGTCGACAAGCTGTATGCCCGGCAGGCCGTGGGCGACCCCGGCCGCCCGGCCGTGACCGTCTTCCACCTTGATGAAGAGCCCGGCGCCACCGACGTCAAGGGCTACGGTGGAGTGATCCCGGCGACGTACGCGGGCGGCGTGACCACCGGGATCCCCGGGGCGGCGGGCAAGGCGGCGCACTTCAACGGCAGTGACGGTTTCGCGAGAGTCGGCCAGGAGCGGGCCCCGCACATCAATTCCTCCCGCAGCTTCACCGTCTCGGCGTGGGCCAAGCTCGACCGGAGGCCGGACGATACCGCGGTGATCACGGCCCAGAGCGGTGAGCACGCGCCAGGCTTCGAGCTGTACTACTCCAAGACGTACGACAGGTGGGCCGTCAACCAGTACTCCGCCGACACCACGAACGCGAACCCCATCCGCGCGATGCAGCCGGACGGTACCCAGGCGCGTGCGGGGGAGTGGGTGCACCTGACCGGCGTGCACGACACCGTTGCCGACACGCTCACCCTCTACGTCAACGGCGCGAAGGCGGGGGCCACCCGTCTGGCCGGGGCGTTCTACGCGGACCGAGCCATGTACATCGGCGCGAGCTCCTACGACGGAAACGTCGGCAACCACTTCCCGGGCACCATCGACGATATCCGGCTCTTCGACCGTCCGGTCTCGGCAGGTGAGGTGCAGCAGCTCTTCAGACAGCGCGCACTGGTCAAGGGGCGCTGGACGTTCGAGAAGGCGTCCGGCACGCCGCTCACCACCCCGGACGCGTCAGCGTCGGGCAACGCCATGACACTCCACAGCGGAGCCAGGATCGGACCGGGCTGGGTCGACGGCGGCGCGGTGCTCGATGGCGTCGACGACTACGCCATGACCTCCACCGTGCCGGTGGATACGAGCGCGAGCTTCACCGTCACCGCGTGGGCGCAAGCGGCGGCCGTGCCGAAGAACGGTGTGACGCTGCTCAGCGCGCCCGGAGCACAGCAGAACGCCTTCGCGGTGCGGTACGCGCCGAGTGCGACCCCGGAAACGGATCCGGGACAGTGGCGGCTCTCCATGGCTGGTGCGGACACGAAGGACGCCCCGGTCACGCAGGTCGACAACGGCCAGTTCCACGGCCCCACCGACTGGACACATCTGGCGCTGGTCTACGACGGGTTCGACAAGGAACTCAAGCTCTACGTCAACGGAGAGCTGGAAGAGGTGGCGTGCGGGGACACCGATGAGGACGGTGCCCCGGACGACGCTGCCTGCGCCGACCGGGTCTCCACGGCGGAGAACGTGCTGTCCTTCAAGGGCACACAGCCCCTGCAACTGGGCCGGCTCAAGGCCGGCTCCTCCTGGGGCGAGTTCTGGCCGGGTGCCGTCTCGGACGTCTGGGCCTTCCAAGGAGCGCTGACGGACCCGCAGGTCTCCCAGTTGGCGGCGGGGATGCCCGGCATGCCCACGGATGTGCCGGGCGGCAGCTGATCTACGTGGCGGGCGCCTGAATGATCTCCGGCTGCCCGGCCACCGGCACCTCCCCAGGAGTGGCTTTCTCTTCACCCCGCGGCGTTCGCGTCCGGTGGTGCACACAGTGAGGGATGAAGGACAGGGATGAACGGCAGATCGAGCATGCGGGGTCGAGTGCTGCGTCCTCGTGTCGCGTTGGCCTCGGCCGTGGTCATGGTGGCGACTCTGCTGCAGGCGGTGGCACAGCCCGCTGCCGTAGCGGACGACGGAAAGGGACGGCCGGCCCGTCCCCGGGCCGAGCAGCCGGTTTCCGGCGCCATCGGCAAGGTCAAGCCACGCACGGTCATGAAGGGGCCCCGCACTCCACGGGCCGCGCCTCGGGCCAGTTGGCCGAAGGCGGCGTCAGCGGTCGTGACGTTGCCCGCATCCGGCGCGAAGGCCGGAGCGGCACCGAAGCCGGTGCGCGGCCTGCCGCTGGCCCTGGACGCAGTAGTCAGGCACGGCAAGGGTGCCCGCGGTGAAGTCACGGCCCGAGTGCTGGGCCGTGAGGAAGCGAAGAAGGCCGGGGTCGACGGGCCGCTGTTCAGCTTGCAGCCCGACATGGGGCGGAGCGGCAAGAAGAACGCCACGGTGGGCCGGGTAAGGGCCCGAGTCGACTATGCGTCCTTCGCCGGGGCCTACGGGGGTGGTTACGCGTCCCGGTTGACCTTGGTCGAGCTGCCGGCTTGCGTGCTGACCTCGCCGGCCAAACGGTCATGCCGTACGCCCGAGCCTGTTGAGGTCGTCAACGACACCGAGAAGCGGACCCTCACCGCCCCCGACCTGTCATTGCGCACCGGTGAACCGACGGTGCTGGCAGCCGTGGCGGAAGGGAAGGGCGACAAGGGGAACTTCAAGGCCACCTCGCTGTCGCCTTCCGCGACATGGGACACCAACCTGAACACCGGCGACTTCACCTGGTCGTACGGCATGCCGGTGCCGGATGTGCCAGGTGGACTGACACCGAGCGTGGGCTTGTCCTACTCCTCGGGCGCGGTCGACGGCCGTTCCGCGAACACCAACAACCAGTCCTCCTGGGTGGGCGACGGCTTCGACCTGTGGCCCGGCCACATCGAGCGCAGTTACAAATCGTGCGCGGACGACGGGGTGAAGCACGCGGACGGTGGCAAGCCGGGAGACCTGTGCTGGTCCTACGACAACGCGTTCATCTCCTTCAATGGCAAGGGCGGGGAGCTGGTGCCCAGCGGCGCCGACTCCTGGAAGCTGAAGAGCGATGACGGCACGAAGATCGACCGCCTCTACGGTTCGGCCGACAACGTGCGCGGCAACGGTGCCAGGAAGGACGAGTACTGGCGGGTCACCACACCCGACGGAGTCCGCTACTACTTCGGCTACAACCGACTGCCGGGCTGGACCGAGGGCAAGGAGACCACCGATTCGGCATGGACGGTACCGGTGTTCGGCAACGGTGCCGACGAGCCCTGTCACGGTGCGACCTTCGCCGAATCGTGGTGTCAGCAGGCGTGGCGATGGAACCTGGACTACGTCGTGGATCCTCACGGCAACGCCATCACCTACTACTACGACAAGGAAGCGAACTCCTACGGCCGTAACCTCAAGGCCAAGGACAACACCCGCTATGTCCGCGGGGGTGACCTGGACCGCATCGAATACGGCCTGAAGTCGTCCTCGGTATACGGCACCAAGGCGCTGGCGAAGGTCGACTTCACGAGTGGGGAGCGCTGCCTGCCCGATGCGCAGACCGACTGTGCATCCATCAGCAAGGACGCCTTCTACTGGTACGACACCCCCTGGGATTTGAACTGCACGGCGGACGAGGACTGCGACGACGGTCGGCTCTCTCCGGTGTTCTTCACCCGCAAGCGTCTGACCCGGGTCACCACACAGGCCCTCGACGGCGGCGCCTATCAGGACGTCGACAGCTGGGCTTTCGGCCACCGCTGGGGCAAGGCCGACACCGACTACCAGCTGGAACTGGAGTCCGTTCAGCGCACCGGCCGCAGCCAGAAACCGGACATCACGCTGCCGAAGACCACCTTCGCCTACACCCAGCTGGCCAACCGCCTGGACAAGACCGGCGACGGTTATGCACCGTTCATCAAGGACCGCCTGTCCACGGTCGCCGACGAATCCGGCGGACAGATCGACGTCAACTACAGCGCCGAGGCCTGCGACTGGGGCACCCTCCCGACCCCGCAGACGAACACCACCCGCTGTTTCCCGCAGTTCATCGGCGGCAGCGCGAGCGACGACCCCGAGCGGCAGTGGTTCAACAAGTATGTGGTCGACTCCGTGACCACGACCGACCGCACCGGTGGAGCGCCCGATCAGGTCACTGCCTACGACTACAAGGGCGGCGCGGCCTGGCACTACGACGATGACGACGGACTCACGAAGGAGAAGTTCAAGACCTGGTCGCAGTGGCGCGGCTACGGGCACGTCCGGGTACAGACGGGTGGCCAGGGCGGGGCGGCCGCCATGAAGTCGCAGCAGGACACCTACTTCCTGCGCGGCATGGACGGCGACCGCAAGGACACCGGAGGCGGCACCAAGAGTGTCACCGTCGCGCTCGGCGACGACGAAGGCGACCCGCTCACCGACCACGAGTCGGCGGCCGGCTTCGCCTACAAGACAGTCAGCTACTCCGGACCCGGCGGCAAGACCCTGGCCAAGACGGTGAACCGCCCCTGGCGCCACGAGACCGCGAAAAAGGTTCGCGACTGGGGCACGGTCACAGCCAACCTCACCGGAACCGGTCACACCAAGACGTTCACCTCGCTGGACGACGGCGCCGGATCCAGATGGCGGACCACCTCAACAGCGACCAGCTTCGACACGGTGGCCGGGCGGGTCAAACAGGTCGACGACTTCGGAGACAACGACACCGCTGCGGACAACATCTGCACCCGTTCCACCTACGCCACCAACACCGACAAGAACATCCTCACCCTCCCTTCCCGGGTGGAAGCCGTCGCCACAGCGTGTGACGCGACCGCTGCCCGACCGGACGACGTCATCTCCGACGCGCGCACCTCCTACGACGGCGGCGGCTACGGGGACGCTCCCGCGACCGGCGACGCCACTGCAACCGCGCTGCTGAAGAAATATGACGGAACCACCGCCGCTTATACGGAGTCCGGTTCCACCTACGACTCCTACGGACGGGTGCTCACCAGCACCGACCTGACGGCCGACGTCACCGTCACCGCATCCGGAGCGCTCAAGCGCACCGCCCGGACCGACGGCCGCACGACCACGACCGCCTATACGCCCGCCACAGGGTTTCCCACCAGCGCCAAGGTGACCTCTCCGCCCGCAAAGAGCGGCGATGGGGCCACCGCACAGACCACGACCACCACGCGTGACGTGCGGCGCGGCTTGCCGTTGACCCAGACCGACACCAACGGCAAGGTCACCCACTACGCCTACGACGCCCTGGGACGCTCCACCAAGGTGTGGCTGGCCGACCGGCTCACAGGACAGACCCCCACGTACGAGTTCACCTACGCTGTCACCGACCGGCAACCGGTGGCGGTGGGCACCAAGACGCTGGGGAACAACGGCACCCAGCAGACCTCCTACACCCTCTATGACGGACTGCTACGGGAACGGCAGACGCAAGCTCCCGGACCGGGCGGCGGACGGCTGCTGACCGATGCCTTCTACGACGAACGCGGTTTGAAGAAAAAGGACTTCGCCGCCTACTACGCCGACGGCAAGCCGAGCGGCACTCTGTTCAAACCCGAAGACGCGCTGAGCCTCGAGACGCAGAACCGCTACAGCTACGACGGCCTGGGCCGGCAGACCGAGTCACGGCAGCTTGCCGGAAACGGCGACGGCGGTACGGTGCTGGGCGTCACCAAGACCATCCACAGCGGCGACCGCACTACGGTCATCCCACCCGTCGGCGGCACAGCCACAACGACGCTCACCGACGCCCGCGGCAAGACCACCGAACTGCGCCAGCTCCACCAGCGCACAGCCGATGCCGCCTTCGACACCACCACCTACGCCTACACTCCGCGCGGCGAACTGAAGTCGGTCACCGATCCCGCCAGGAACATCTGGCGATACAGCTATGACCTGCTCGGCCAGCTCACCGAGGCAAAGGACCCCGACAAGGGAACCACCAGCAGCGCCTACGACGACCGAGGCCAGCTGACTTCCACCACCGACGGGCGCAAGACCACCCTCGCCTACGTCTACGACGGCCTCGGCCGACGTACCGAGCTGCACAAGGACTCGCCGAGTGGTGAGCTGCGTGCGAAGTGGGTGTACGACACGATCAGCGGGGCCAAGGGGCAGCTGGCCGAGTCCACCCGCTACAAGGGCGGCCAGGCATACACCTCCAAGGTGGTGGCCTACGACCGCCTCTACCGTGCGCTTCGCTCCTCGGTCACCATCCCCGCCTCCGAGGGCGCACTCCAGGGCACCTATCTCTCGGCGACCGGCTACAAGGTCTTCGACGCTGTGGAAAGCGTCGGCTACCCCAAGGCAGGATCCCTGCCGGCGGCAAGCATGGCCTACACCTACGAAGACGCGACCCTGCGCCCCGTCGCCGTCGACGGCAGCCAGGGAGTGAAGTCCAGCACCCTGTACAGCCTCACCGGCAAACCGCAGCAGTACGAACTCTCCAGCGGCGGCGGCAAGAAGACCTGGGCCACCAACACCTACGAATGGGGCACGCAGCGTCTGGCCACGGCGCGGGTGGACCGTCAGGACGTGGCGGGCGTCGACCAGCACAGCACCTACCGCTACGACGAGATGGGCAATGTGTTGTCGATAGCGGACGGATCCCGCTCCGGCATCGACAACCAGTGCTTCACCTACGACTATCTGCGGCGCCTGACCGAAGCGTGGACTCAAGGCAGCAAGGAGTGCGCCAGCACCCCGAGCGGCGGTGTACTGGGCGGTCCGGCCGCCTACTGGTCCTCCTACACATACGACAAGGTCGGCAACCGCAGCACCGAGACCCTCCACGACCCCTCGGGCGATCCCGCCAAGAACACCAAACGCACCTATGGCTATCCCGCCCCCGGCAGCCCCCAGCCGCATACGCTGACCTCGGTCAAGGCCACGGGGCCGAGTGGAACCGCCGAGGACACCTTCGGTTACGACGAGAGTGGCAACACCACTACCCGGAGGCTGGCCGGCGACACCCAGTCCCTCCAGTGGGACGCCGAGGGGCGCCTGTCGAAGGTGACCGAACCGGTCGAGGGCGGAGCCGACAAGGTCACCGAGTACCTCTACGACGCCGACGGCAACCGACTCATCGGCCGCACCCCCACCGAAACCACCCTCTACCTGGGCGCCACCGAGATCACGCTGCCCAAGGGTTCGTCCACACCGAAAGCCACCCGCTACATCGATCTCGGCGGCGGCCACCAGGCCGTGCAGCAGGACGACGGCAGCGTCTCCATCACGCTCGCTGACCACCACGGCACCGGACAACTCGCCGTCGACGCCGCCTCCCAGAAGCTCACTCAGCGCCGCACCCTCCCCTTCGGTGAACTCCGCGGCGAGGAGCCGAAGGCCTGGCCGGGCACCAAGGGCTTCGTGGGAGGGACCGACGACACCAAGGCCACCGGCCTCACCCACCTGGGCGCACGGGAATACGACCCCACCACCGGCCGCTTCCTGTCCGTCGACTCGGTCATGGACCTGACCGACCCCCAGCAGATCAACGGCTACGCCTACGCCAACAACAACCCGGTCACCGGCTCCGATCCCACCGGGTTCTTCTGCGACGGCTGCAGCGCCGACGGCGACAACAACAGATGGACCGCGAGTCACGGCCCCGGCTGCACCACGGAGGGCTGCTACGGGACGGGCGGCCGCTTCCTCTACCCGGTGTCCCACTCCCCGTCCCGATCCTGGCCCGGCAGCGGCAGCGGCAGGTCCTACCGTCCCGGGCGGACGATCAACATCACGCAGAAGAAGGGGGAGCTATGGCTGGAGGGCATCAGGATCCCGACCGCCCGCGAACTGGCGATTCGCTTCCCCGGGTACGAAAGCAAGGAGCAGCTCCAGAGATGGGCACAGGGGAAGTGCGACTCGGGGGTGCATGGGCCCAAGGGCTTCTGCTCCGCCGCCGAGGCGATCGGGCTGGTGAGCTACGAGCAGAGCGCGTTCGCGAAGGCGGTCACCAGCCTGGTTGTCCCGGACGTCGACGCGTGGAAGAGCTGTCTCAGTGGGAAGAGCGCCAAGGCGTGTGGGACAGCTGCCCTTGACTTACCGTGGGCCCGCGTATTCAAGGGCCTCAAGCTCCTGAAAGCCTGTAACAGTTTCACCCCGGGCACCGGGGTGCTGATGGCCGACGGCACGACGAAACCCATCGAGGACGTCGAGATCGGTGACAAGGTCATCGCCACCGACCCCAAGACCGGCAAGACCACCATCAAGACGGTCACTGCCGAGATCAAGGGCAAGGGTCTCAAACACCTCGTGAGACTCACCCTTGACCTTGACGGAGACAAGGGCAGCAAGACCGCCTCAGTCACGGCGACCGACGGGCACCCCTTCTGGCTCCCCGAAATCCACTCCTGGATCGACGCCAGCGATCTCCGCACCGGCCAGTGGCTCCGCACGTCGGCGGGGACCCGGGTTCAGATCACGGCGGTCAAGAAATGGGCACAGCAGGCCGCGGTCCGCAACCTCACCGTGTCCGACGTCCACACGTACTATGTGCTGGCGGGGGCCACACCGGTACTCGTTCACAACAGCAACTGTCCGACCGCGTCAAAATATGAGGACATCACTAGTCCTGGCGCTCGCATGCTGAACAAATCGACGGACGTCGGTCCCGTGAAGTTCGGAAAGAACCTTGAGGCCAACGGGTGGGCTCGCACTGACAAGGGCCCGAACATCATGTACGAGAAGGATGGGGCGAGGTATTTCCTTCGCGGGAAGGCGAACAGTCACGAGGGGTGGACCGCTGACTACTACAATCCGGGGTCAAAGAAGGCCGACATCAAGATCAGGCTGGGTGAGGACTAATGGCAGAGGCGGATTCGATGGTGATCGATCGCAACGGCTATCTGGATATTCGCTCCCGTAGCGCAGCCACCTTCGATCTTGATGCCAGACTGCCTGGCCAGGTCTTCAAAGAGGGGGCGGAGGACTCGCTGTTCTGTGAGTTCGATGTGGTCCTCACCCCGGAATTCTGGCGGGCGCTCTGCGCGATGGCCCGGTGGCATGGTGACAGGCACGTCGAACTGCTGGTTCTTGAGCCGGACTGCGACGCGTTCTACCTCCCGGAGTATCGGATTTACCCAGCGTTGTCGTTGTCCGTCGAGGCCGACGTGGACGACTACTGGGCGGCGATCGGTCACGAGCCGGACGGCGACATCATGGGGTCGATCGCGATCTCTGCGAACGTCATCGCTGTGACTGGACCTTCCGGAAGGTGGGGGTGTTGGGGCGAAAGGGATCCCGAGGTTGCAGTCTTCCGGGGTTTTCCGAACGTGGCCGCACGGAATAAATGGCGCACGCAGTTCGGGCCCTTCCTGGAGGTGTCAGGCGCACTGGAGTCGTATCTCCCGCTGACTTTCGCGGGGCGGACCGTTCCGGACGAGTACGCCGTAACTCTGACCGCCAACTACGGACCTCCGAGCGGTAGACGGCCGTAACGTCACGGAGCGGCCCGCCGGAGTCGATCCGGCCCAGGTGCTGAGCCCCGTACAGCAGTACGTTTGCGCAAATCTGAAGCCCCGCCAGGTACGTCCTGGCGGGGCTTCTGCGATGGGTGACGGCAGTAGTTGACGGCAACGTCAGCGGACGAGGGCGGCGCAGGGCGGCGGTTCGTCGCCGTCGGCACGGACCGTCTTGGCGACCGCCGACCCGTCGAGCGCGGTGCTGAGGGTGTCGATGGCGTCTCGCTGGAGGCGGAGTCGGACGTGGGCGTAGACGGTGGCGGTGACGCCGATGTGGGCGTGGCCGAGGAGTTCCTTGATCACGACGAGTTCGACGCCCTGGTCCAGGAGCAGGGTCGCGGTCGAGTGCCTGAGGTCGTGGAAGCGGATGCGGCGGAGGCCGGCCTTGCGCAGGAGCGTGGTGAAGGCGCGGGTGAGGTTGGTCGGGTCGATCGGACCGCCCTGCGCAGTGGTGAAGACGTGCCCGCTGTGCCGCCACGCGGTGCCTGAGGCCTCCCGCTCGCGCTGCTGCTGCTCACGGTGAACCTTCAGGGACTGGACGCAGCGGGTGGGGAGGGCGATGCGGCGTTCGGAGGCCCGGGTCTTGGTGGGGAGCGTGGTGAGCCCACCGGTGCTGGTGCGCGCCTGATCGAGGCTCGGAAGGACGGCGTCACCTCCGGCGGAAGATGGTGATGGAGTGGCCCACATCGTCGATGGGTTCGCTGCTCTCGATCAGCCGCGCCAGCCGGCCCTCGGCCTTGGCGAGTGAGGAGTCCGACACCACGAGCAGCCCGCGGACCTTGTGCGCGGGGGCCTTGAGCGGGTTGGACGCGTGGATGCCGTAGAAGGACGGCACGCCGCTGCCCTTGTAGACGAGCCAGATCCGCTCGCCCCGGTAGCGGTGCCGGAGGCGGTCGGCCAGCCGTCCCAGGTCCTGGCCCCAGTCGACGTTGGAGTCGTGCAGCTGCCGGTGTGTGCCGGCCGGGCCGCCGAAGGCCTCGTTGGCGTACGGCAGGTAGTACGGGTACGTCCGCAGGGAGCTGACCGCGACGAACAGGGTCAGTGCCGCCGCCGCGCCACGGGCCCACCGGTGTCGTGACGCGCATACGGCCGATGCCGCCACCGCCAGCAGCATCGGCAGGAAGACCGCGTAGCGGACGCCGAGGTCGCGGGAGGAGTGGAGGGCCGCGGCCAGCAGGACGGCCGCGGGGAGGAGCACGTACGGCGCGGCGGGCCGTAGTCGCCGGATGGTCAGCATGGCGATGGACCCGGCGGCCCACAGGGCCAGCATGCCCAGCGGTGTCTTCACCAGCAGCGCGGCCGGCAGGTAGTACCAGAGCGAACCGTCGTAGTGGCGGCCGAACAGGAAGCCGCTCCAGTGCGCGTACTCGAAGCCGAACTGGATGAGCATGCCGTCCCGGTACGGCTCGGGGAACGGCAGCAGCCCGGCGACGAGCCCGCGCAGCCCGCGGATGACGGGCAGGCCCGCCGGGGGTGTCCAGCGCAGCCGCGGGTCGACCACGAGGTAGGCGGCCCACACCACGGCGACCGCGACCAGGGCCACCCCGAGCGCCGCTGCCGCACCGAGCGCGAGTTTCCGTACCGACTCCCGTACCGCCTCCCGTACGGCCTCTCGTCCGGAATCCCCTAGCCCCTCCCGTACGGCCCCTCGTACGCCATGCCGCACGCCCCCGGGCGGCGCTGACGGCGGAGGCTGACCTCCGCGACGCCGCCGGAGGGCGTGCCGGACCGATACGACGGTCAGCACGAGCAGCACCGGCACCGCCGCCAAGGTGCTCATCTTCGTTGCCAGCGCCGCCCCCAGCGCCGCGCCCGCGAGCGCCAGATGGAGCGGGAGCCGGTGCCGGCGCGCCCGCCACAGCGACCACACCGCCGTCAGCAGGAAGCCGGCCGCCGGGACGTCGAGGGTGGCCAGGGAGCCGTGCGCGATGACGTCGGGGGAGAAGGCGTACAGGGCGAGCGCGCACAGTGCGCCCACCGGGCCGGCGAGATCGCGGGCGAAGGCCAGCACGACCAGCCCGAACAGCAGCGTCGTCACGATCACCGGCAGGCGGGCGCGGAGCAGCAGGCGCGGCGGGTCGTTCCCCGACTCGTACAGCAGGTGTCGTCCGAGCTCGGTCTGGTTCCCGGTGAAGCCGGGGTCGAGCCGCGCCTCGCCGAAGGCCAGGCCGGAGGCGATGATCAGTTTGCCCAGCGGGGGATGCTCGGGGTTGTACCGCAGGCTGTGCTGGTGCAGGTAGACCGCGGCGGTGCCCGCGTACACCGGTTCGTCGATGGTCGGCGTCTGTTCCACGGCCGTCGACACCATGGCGACCGCCATCTGGGCCAGCAGGGCGACGACCGCGAGGACGAACAACCGGCGCCGGTGTCGCCGCAGCAGCGGCGGAAGGCTCGTCCACCGCTCCGCCGCCACCAGGCTGGGACCAGAAGGGGCAGGCGGCGCGGGTGGTGTCCCCGGCCTGGTGTGTCCCGGGCTCGCGGCGGGCTCAGGGGTGTCCGGACCGACGACCGTGTGGTGTTCGTGCGTCATCGTCCCCGTACCCCGGTGTGTCCGGCAGCGCCCTGGGTGTCGTCCGGAACGGACGGCACGACCTGTGATACGGACGATCCGTGCGGAATCGTTCAGCGGTGTCCGGCTGCTCTGCGCGTGGGGCCCGGCCGCCGCGCGCGTGGGGCCGGCGGAACGAGCTGCACGAGCGACCTCGGGCGGCTGACGGGCCTGAGGCAGCAGACGGATCAGGATGCGGGTAGACCTCGGGCTGCATCCAGACCTCGGGCTGCATCCAGACCTCAGGATGCAGCCGGACCTCGGGAGGCGGGCCAGTGGGCGAGAAGTCGGGCAGTGACGACCCCGGGCGGCGCCGCGCCCGCGGCGGGGTATCCGGAGCCCCGGGGAGCCCGCCGGCGAAGGTGCCAAGGCCGGTCTACGAGCGCGAGCTGCTCCGGCTGCAGACCGAGCTGGTGATGCTTCAGGAGTGGGTGCGGTCCGAGGGAGCCCGGCTGGTCGTCGTCTTCGAGGGGCGGGACGCGGCCGGGAAGGGCGGCACCATCAAGCGGGTCACCGAGCAGCTCAACCCCCGGGTGGCCCGCATCGTCGCGCTGCCCCGGCCCACGGAGCGGGAGCGGGGGCAGTGGTACTTCCAGCGGTATGTGGAACACCTGCCCGCGGCCGGCGAGATCGTGCTGTTCGACCGCAGCTGGTACAACCGCGCGGGCGTGGAGCACGTCATGGGCTTCTGCACCCCCGAGGAGCACCAGCTCTTCCTGCGGCAGTGCCCCATCTTCGAGCGGATGCTGATCGAGGACGGGATCCTGCTCCGCAAGTACTGGTTCTCGGTGAGCGACAGGGTGCAGGAGGAGCGCTTCCGGCGGCGGCTGAAGGATCCCGCGCGGCGCTGGAAGCTCTCCGCCATGGACCTGGAGTCCATCACCCGGTGGGAGGCGTACTCGCGGGCCAAGGACGACATGTTCGTGCACACCGACATCGCCGAGGCCCCCTGGTACGTCGTGGAGAGCGACGACAAGCGCAGGGCGCGCCTCAACATGATGGCCCACCTGCTGTCGACCGTGCCGTACCGGGCGGTGCCGAGTGCGACGCTGGAACTGCCGGCGCGTCCGCCGTCCACCGGGTATCAGCGCCCGCCGCGCGACCTGCAGACGTATGTCCCGGACCACGCGGCGGGGCTCACGCGCTGACCGCTCCGGGATGCGTTCCGCACGGTGACGGTCACGGTGACGATGACGCGGCTCAGACCTTGGCGACAGCGGCCCGGGCGGACAGCGCGGTGGCGTCCCCACGGCTGCGCCACATGGCTAAGGCCATGACCAGCGTCCAGGCGTCGAGCGTGAACACCGCCACCCGTTCCATGCCACCGAGGCCGATCCCGGGATCCTGCTGTGCGAAGAACAGGCCCGCCGAGACCACCGCGACCGCACCCGCGAACAGGCTCACCGGACGCAGCCGGCCGAAGAAGGAATCCCGGCGGACGAATCCGGCACAGAGCAGCCCGACGTTGCCGACGCCCATGATGAACAAGGCGGCCAGGAGGTGCAGGTTCTCGTCGACGTCCGCGGGGACCAGGCCCACCACGACGAACGCGGCTCCGCCGGTGCCGCACAGGATCCGGGCGGCCCGGGCGACCCCGCCCCGGCCCCAGCAGGCGCCGGTCAGGAGGATGCCGGCCAGCAACAGCGCCCCGTGGACGGCGAAGGACACATTCATCAGGCTGTGCAGCGGCGAGCACACATAGCGCGGACGTGAGGTGTCCCAGATCTGGCAGTGGACGTTCCCCAGATCACTGATGTTGTTGCCGCCCCAGCTGTACGGGGTGCGCCAGGCTGCCGCCACCACCAGTTGCACGACAAGGAACTGCGCGGTCCCCACCACCCACGCGACGGCGCCGATTCTGGTGCTCATGTCGCCCACTCCCTCTGTCCCGGATGGTCCGTCCGTCCCGGATGGTCCGTCTGTTCCGGACCGTCCGTCCGTGCGGAACATCCGTGCCCGTGCGGCCTCTCCGGCCGGCCGGACCCAACTTTCCAGCCGGCGGCAGGCCGCACATCGCTGAGACGAGCGAAGGACGGTCCCTCGTTTTCGGGACCGCGGACCGGGGGCGTGCGGCTCCTTTGGGGGAAGTGGCGAGCAGGGGAGCCGGTACGGGAGGTCAGCGCACCAGGGGCAGGCTGCCGGTCAGGCGGTTGACCAGCTTCTTCGGACCGAAGATTCCCACCGCGGCATACGTCAGCTCCTGCGCGGGCGTGGTGGCCATGCGCTCGCCGTACTCCTCGTAGGTGCGGGAGGACTGGGCCAGGTCACTGAAGCCCACGACCACGACGTCCGGGTCGGACCCTGCCTCACGGTGGATGCGCGAGAGGTCCTCGGCGGTGGACTGGAGAATCGGTACCGGAATGAAGGTGATGCCCAGGTGCACACCGCCATCGGCGTCCTTGACGTCCGTGCCGATCAGTTCGGGCACCTGCTGTCCCAGCGTGAGGGAGGTGACCGAGGCCGCGTTCAGGATCAGACCGGTCGGCAGTGCGCTGTTGACGACGATCACGCACTTGCTGGTGGCGACATCACGATGCATGGCGTTCCTTGCTCTCGGGGTTCGGTGCTCTCGGGTTCGGTGAAGCGTTGCCTGCGGTGGAGCCCGCACCCGGTCCTGGCGCCTCGCCTGCCCGGGAAGCCGACCGAAGACGTCCCCGTACGCCTTAGGTCGTGATGGTGCGTCGCCCGTTTCGGGTGTCGGCCCCGGGGCGTTGCGCGTGTGGGGCGCGTCGGCCCACATCGGAACGGCATGTGAAGGGCACGACCTGGCCCAGCGTTTCCCCTCACGGCGCGGTCCGGTGCGGTCTCCGTGTAGTGATCATGGAAGTCGGCGTGAGCGAGTGCGTCAACGCACGCCCAGCATCTGAGACATGGCCTTCCCCGTGGGGCGCAACTCATCCGGAACACCTGGAAGGGGTGGTAGGCGCCTTCCGCTGCGCACCTTCAATGCCCTTGGTGAATAGGTGAGTTGTTGCTCAGTCGGCGCGGGCGGTCTCGGCCGCACCCCTTCGTCTGTCCCCGGCTCCCGGCCCGCACTTCCGGAGGCCTCCGCGCGTGCGGTGTCGTTCGCTCAGGTCAGTCCGCGATGCCGTGAAAGGCGATGACCCGGTCGATGCGGGCGCGTACCAGCCATTCGCCGGGTACGGAGTTGCGTTCGCCGTATGCCGTGGCGTTCTCCTGCCCCATGTAGCGGCCGCCGATCCGGGTGGCCCAGGTGCGCATCTCGTCCGGGTCGTCGGTGAACTCGGCGGTGCACTCCAGCATGACGTAGCTGTACGGCGTCTGCTGGTCGTCCACGCAGAGCGAGAAACGCGGCTCCCGGCGGAGGGCGGTGTACTTCATCGACTCGTGCCAGGTGGTGAAGACGACACGGACCGGGTCGTCCGAGGCGTCGAGGAGGAACCAGACCGGGGTCACATGGGGGCGGCCGTCCTTGCGGTTCGTCGCCAGCTTCCCGGTGCGGGTTCCGGCGAGGACGAACGCCTGCCACTCGGTGTCGGTCATGGGCTGCACGGTGCCACTCCTCGTTGTGTCGCTGTCGCTGTGGTGCGGTGCGGTGCGGTGCCGGTCGCCGGTGATGGTGCCGGTCGTCGGCGCGGGTCGCCGGTGCCGGTTGTCCGTGCCGGTGTCAGCTCTGCTGCGCCCGGAGCTCGGTCAGTGTGTCGGCCAGCCATGCCCGCTCCGCCCGGGAAGTCGCCCGGGCGATGGTGAGCACCCCGCGGCGGAACGGGTCGTCGACGTCCTCGGCGCGCAGTGGCCGGTCGCCCTCGTAGAAGAAGCTGCTCGGCTCCTCCAGGAACGCGAGACGCCGGCGCAGTACGTCCGCCTGCGCGGCAGGGTCCGGCAGATGGCGGAGGAACGCGAGCAGGGTGAACCAGCGGTTCTCGTCGGTGATGAACGGCTCGTCGGGCTCCCGCAGCGCGTCCTGCAGCGCCCGTTCGCCGTCCTCGGTGAGGCTCAGCACGTGGCGCGGCGCGGCAGCCGCGCCCGGCTTTGACTCGCGCCGGAGCAGCCGGCCCGCTCCATGCGCTTGATGGCCGGGTAGAGCGTGCCGTGGCTGATGACGCGGGCGTGCCCGGTCAGCCGGGCCATACGGGTACGCAACTCGTAGCCGTGCAGGGGCTCTTCGTGAAGGAAGCCCAGGACGGCGAGATCCAACATGCCGGACATGGCGCACAGCGTAGAGCGTCGAAGCGCCATATATCGATTCGACTTATGGCGAGCCCTGGCCGCCGCGGAAGCGGGCAGGGGCGCGCGAGGCGGCGAGTGCGCCTTGTCGTGGGCGGAGGGGATTCCTGTCGGGGCTGTCGGCCGTGTCCGTGCCGGGGGAGCTCGTTGGTCATCGAGGAGGCCATCGAAGGTGGCCATCGAGGGGGCTGCGCGGGGCCTTGGTGCAGGAGCCGCGGGGGCGTGGTCCGACGACACGGGTACGACGGAGGTGCGACGTTGGCCGGTACAGGGCGACCGGAGCAACCGGACGGAGACGGCTCGGGAGCCTTCCTCCGATGCTTCGGCAGGCAGTTGAAACTCTTCCGGGAGCAGGCGGGGCTGACACAGGCCGAACTGGGTGCCCGCCTGGGGTACGGCGAGGACCAGGTCTCGGCGGTCGAGCAGGGCCGGAGAATCCCCAAGCCGTTCCTCATCGACACGGCGGACGAGGTGCTGGCGGCAGGCGGGATCCTGGCGGCGATGAAGGAAGAGGTGGCCCGGACGAGGTACCCGGCCTTCTTCCGCGACGCAGCGCGGCTGGAGGCGGAGGCGGTGGAGCTGCACGTCTACGACACTCACATCGTGAACGGGCTGTTGCAGACGGACGAGTACGCCCGGGCGGTGTTCTCCATGCGGAGGCCGTTGCTGGACGAGGAGATGATCGAGCAGCGGGTGACGGCGCGGCTGGCGCGGCAGGAGGTGATGGACCGGCGTCCTGCGCCCACTCTGAGCTTTGTCGTGGAAGAAGGCGCGCTGCGACGGCCTCTCGGTGGAGCCGCCGTTCTGCGGGGACAGCTCGAAGCCTTGATGCTCCACAGCCAGAAGCGCAATGTGGAGATCCAGGTCATGCCGATGAGCCGGGAGGACAACGCCGGTGTCGACGGACCCTTCACACTGCTGATCCCCAAGGGCGGGGACCAGGTCGCGTACGTGGAGGGGCAGGGGAGGAGCACCACCGTCGCGGGCCGGGACGAAGTCCGTTCCATCGCTTCTCGGTATGGGATCATCCGAGCGCAGGCTCTCCCCCCACGGGAGTCGCTGGGCTTCATCGAGAAGTTGCTGGGAGAGGTATGAACATCGCAGAAGATGCGAGGACCGCTGAACTGGCCTGGTCGAAGAGCAGCTACAGCGGTGGTGAGGGCGGCCAGTGTGTGGAGGTGGCTGCCCGGCCGGGTGCTGTTCATGTGCGGGATTCGAAGGACAGGTCCGGGCCGATGCTGTCGTTTGCCGCGGGTGAGTGGGCGGCGTTCGTGGAGTTCGTCGCGCGGGGCTGAGCTTCGGTGGTGACGTAGCGCCCCGGCTGCCGGTGGGAACCGGCAGCCGGGGCGCCGTCGTTCGCGCTGCCCGCTGCCCGCTGCCCGCTGCCCGCTGCCCGCTGCCCGCTGCCCGCTGC
>NZ_JBEOXS010000045.1:0-59171 GCF_040296705.1 Streptomyces sp. NPDC002055 | reverse complement strand
AGGCCCCGGCCCCCGATGGCGCTGTGCCCCGTGCGGGCCCATACGACGTCGAACAGGAGGAATCCCGCGGCGCCCAGTACGGCGGCCGCGGCCAGCGATGCCGTGATTCTGCGTGTGGACCACGGCCGTCGCGGCGGTTTGTGCTGCTCGACACCCGTGTCGGGGCCGGGCTGCTCGACACCCATGTCGGGGCCGGGCGGGAGCGCACCGTTTCCCGCAGGCTGTCCGGCGTCTGCGGAGCGCTTGTCCGGATGCACCGGGCCGGGTGGTTCACGGGCCGAACTCAGGGGGCCGGGGCCCGTCGTGGGCTTGTCCTGTTCGTAGGTCATGGCTTCCTCTGCGGCCCGGGCTTCGCGGGCTCAGCGTGCTCGGAGCCTGGCCGGGTTCTCTTCGGGGACCAACTGCTGGACGGTCAGGGTGACGCGGTCGATGGGCATGCCGGTCAGCCGGGTCACCCGCTCCGCGGCGTGGCGTTGAATCTCCGTCGAGGCGCGGGCGATGTCGATGGGGTAGGGCAGGTCGAGTGAAAGCCCCAGGCGGACCGAGCCGTGGTGCACGGTGGCCGTGGAGCGGGGAGCGGTGAGGCCGCGGTGTACGGGTGTACTCCCCGCCTGGCGGGTCAGTTCCTCGTGTGCGGCTCGCGCTCCGATACGGGCCACCACTCTGCTGGGGATCACCGTTGCCCCCCGCTCGGCCGGAGGCAGGGCCCGAGTGGCCTCGGCCCCCGGGCTTCCGATCGGCCCGGCCTGCGCGGGCCGTCCGGTCCGTCCGGTCGGAAGCGAAAGAGGGGACGATGGGGTGCTCATCGCACTCGGCTCCGGGTGGGGCCGAAGTCATTCCGGGGCCGCGGGTAGGAGCTGCGGGGCCCCGCAGCGGCGGTTCGGGGCTCTCTTTCGTCCCGGCGGTGCACGAACTCCCCCAGGACGAGGTCGCCCTGCAGGAAGCTGCCGATGATCAGGCCCAGTGCGCCCAGTCCTGCGACGACCAGGAATGCGCCGAAGCCACCGAAGTAGCCGGCGAAGCCGAGGGCCATGCCTGCGAGCAGGCCTACTGTTGCTGTGCTCATGTTGTGCTCGCTCCTCTCCGGGTCGGCGTGCCGCACCGCGCCCGGGGGCGGAGCACGACGATGCCGGGGCTACGTCACCCGGTTCCGTGTCTCTTCCTGTTCGTCCTCCTCGTCGGGCAGATGGACGTCATCGACGGCGATGTTCACCTCGACGACTTCCAGGCCGGTCATGCGTTCCACGGCCGAGATGACGTTGCTGCGGGCGTCGCCGGCGACGTCGATGATGGGCATGCCGTACTCGATGACGACATCGAGGTCCACGGCGGCCTGACGCTCGCCCACCTCGACCTTCACTCCGCGAGCCACGTCGGGACGCCCGCCGGGCACCCGGTCACGGACGGCTCCGAACGTGCGGGCCATTCCGGCACCGAGGCTGTGGATGCCCGGTACCTCCCGGGCCGCGATGGCGGCGATCTTCTCCACCACGCTGTCCGCGATGGTGGTCCTGCCTCTGCTCTCGGCCGCCGTGCCGGTGCCCCGGCGGTCCTGGGACGTCTTTCCGGCTCTCAGCGACTGGTCCTCGCCAGTCGTGGGGCGGACGGTGGTGTCCGTCATGGGGATCTCCTCGTGATCCGCGCGGACACCGGTGTGGTGCCCGTCAAAGAATTGGACACACCGCAGCCGCATTCCTCACACGCCGGACCGGCACAGACCGGAGAGATGCGCAGGCGGAGCCGCCGGCCCGGACGCAGGCACGGCGCTGAGCCCCCTACGCCCACTGCGTCCGGCCTCGGGACTGGTAGGCGCGCATGTTGAGGTGTCGCGTATTAGTCAGCCGAGGCGTGTGCATGGCCCGATGAGATGACCGACAGTGATCCGGGAGTCTCGTTCTCTGCTGTTGGACCTCGTCTTGTGACTGCGAGCTTCCGCTTACTCCAGATAGAGAGCTGCCAAGCGGGGCAGTCGGCGGGTCATTTCGTCGTGGTCATCGAAATCGAAGTTCCAGGTGGGGTCCAGCTCCCGGTAGCGGATGGTGGGTGGGCTCGCTGGGAGCTGATCACCGGTCGCCGAGATGTGTGCGTTCCAGGCGATGCCCAGCATGTCCTCACCCTCCAGGTCGACGCCGTCGGCTGCGGAGGCTTGGACGATGGGCAGTTCTGCCAGGGCATCGGGATCAGCGACTACGCGCTCGAATACTTCACAGCCCTGAGCGATCAGCCAGCCGCGGAAGTAGTCGAAGCCGTCGTCAGAGCACCCACCGTTGGCAAGGTAAGCAGCGGCCCAGAGAGGATTGCTGTAGGAGTCAACCATCAGGTCCCACAGAACCTGCTCAGCTGCGACGATCTCCTCGACCGGCCGGGAGGCCAGCAGCGAGGTCGCCTCGCGAGCGACCGCTTCGCCGTCGTTCGGGTTGGACGCCTGATTGCGGGCTGCCTCGATGAGCTGCCAGAACTGCTGCTTGTTCATGGAGGCAGAGCCTGCCACCTGGTACTGACATCGGGCCGGTCGCGGGAGCTTGGCTCACCAGAGCAGCCACGTCGCTCCTGTCAGCGTGTGTGGTCGCCAGGTGCATATCGACTCCAGGATCCTCCGGCTTCGGTGACCAGGCGGGTGGCGGTCTTGTCGTGGTAGCCGAGTGCCTTCGCGATGATGGGTGCCGGGGCTTGGAGGACGAGCTGGCGGATCGCGGAGGTCCTGCCTCGTTGCGGCGGGACGCCGATCTTTCGCGTTCCACGCGTCGCTGCACCCGACCGTCGTCGTACGTCTGTCACGCTGATCGCGGAATCACCCTGTTCGCCAGACGCTGGCCCGATTCACTGGATGCCGGCTCGTCTGCGATCGATGTGCCGGCGCGGTCGCCGGTGCCCGGCAGGTCCTTGGCGAGCCGGCCTGCGAGTGCGCTCACCGGGCATCGACCGGGTGAGGACGCCGAGTGTGAGCAGAGCGAGCGCCGGCAGCACGGCGACGATGATTCCCATCGGCAAGGCGTCGGTGGCGCCACCCGCGCCGGCCAGCGGAGCAAGTGCCCCGCCGAACATGAACTGGCTGAAGCCGAGCAGAGCGGCGGCCGACCCGGCGTGTCCGCCGTGGTCGGCCAGGTCCTGGGCCGCGGCGTTCGGCATGACCAGGCCCACGCTGGAGACCAGGACGAACAGGCCGATCAGGAGCACGGGCAGGGGTGCCCGTGTCAGCACCGCGCCCAGGACCGTGGTGCCACCGGCTGTCGCGCCCAGCAGACCGGCGAGCAGCAGCACGCGGGCGCCGGCCCGGGCCACCAGCCGGCCGCTGATCTGGGCGGCCGCAATGAGTCCGGCGGCGTTGACGGCGAACACGGCGCTGTACTGCTGCGGTGACAGGCCGTGGATTTCCTGCAGGACGAACGGCGAGCCGGAGATGTAGGCGAACATCGCCGCGAAGACCAGGCCGTTGGCCAGGACGTACCCGGTGAAGACCCGGTCGCTGAGCAGCTGCCCGACGACAGCCAGCAGCGGCTGGCGTGACGCGGAGGGCCGGGTCTCCGGCAGTCCTGCGGCGGAGGCCGCCAGCATCACGGCGCCGAGTACGGCCAGGGCCACGAAGATTCCAGGCCAGGCCGTGACGCGCAGTAGCTGGCCGCCGAGGACCGGCGCGAACACCGGCGCCAGGCCGGTGATCAAGGTCAGTGCGGAGAAGAGACGTGCGGTGCGGGTTCCGGAGGTGCGGTCGCGGACCATGGCGTTGGCGATGACGATGCCGAACGCCCCGCCAATGCCCTGGACCAGGCGTAGGCCGACGAAGGTCCGGACGTCGGGCGCCACCGCGCAGAGCGCGCTGGCGATCGTGTAGAGGGCGAGGCCCGCCAGCAACGGACGCCGCCGGCCGTAGGTGTCGCTCAGCGGCCCGGCGATCAGCTGCCCGATGGCCAGCCCGGCCAGACAGGCGGTGATGGTGAGCTGGGTGGCCGCGGCGCTGGCGCGCAGGTCGCCGGCGAGGTCCGGCAGTCCGGGCAGGTAGCCGTCGATGGACAGTGGTCCCAGGGCCACGAGCGCTGCGAGCAGGACGATGAATCGGGTTTGCCGGCCGGCGGCGTCGTTGCTCATGGCTCAGTACGCCACGGTGATGCGGCGGCGGATCGCGGTGCCGCTCTCGATCGTGTCGGCCAAGGCGATCGCGTAGTCGGCGTACGAGATGCGGCTGTTGCCGTCGTCGTCGGTGAGCAGGGTGTCCCCGGCGCTGCGGTAGGCCCCGGTCCGCTCGCCCGCTCCGATGACCGCGGCGGGCGACACGTACGTCCAGTCGAGGTCGTGCACGCCGCGGTAGAGGTCGAGCGCTTCGGACTGGGCCTGGGCGTTGGCCTTCCACAGCGCGGGGAAGTCCGGGTCGTCCATGACCCGGGCGCCGGTCGGCGTGCGCAGGCTACCGGCACCGCCGATGGTGACCAGGCGGGTGACGCCGGCTCGGCGAAGTCCGTCGATCAGCGCACGGGCGGCACCGACGATCGTGGCGCGGTCGTTCTCCTGGCCGATCCGGGGGCCGACGGCCGACAGTACGGCGTCGTGGGAGGCGGCGAGGCCGGCGACCGCGGCGGCGTCTGTGACGTCACCGGTGGTCACGGTCAGGGCCTTGTGGTCGAGGCCGTCGACGTGGCCGGCTCGGGTGACCGCGGTGACGGTGTGGCCGCGCCGCAGTAGTTCCTCGGTGGTGGGCCGACCGATGTTGCCGCTGGCACCGAACAGGACGATCTTCATGTGTTGCTCCTTGTTTCTGATGGTCAGAGGACGGGCTGGCCGTCGGCGATGATGGCCGCAGTGATGCCCCGCTCGTCGGCGGCGTGCTGGAAGCGCTGCTCTATGTCGGGTTGTTCGGTGTAGAACGGCGGGTTGTGGAACAGGCCGTAGTGCATGGCGCAGACGGTGCCGGCGCCGAGTGCGACGGCGGCCTCGACGCCCTGCTCGGGGGTCATGGTCGCCGGGACGTTGGCCGCGTAGCCCTCGAAGTGGGCGATGACGCCGTTGACCGGGACGAACGCGACGTCGAACGGGCCGTGGTCGCGGGCGATCTGCCACCAGCTGCCGTGCCACTGGGTGTCGCCGCAGTGGATGACCCGCCGGCCGGCGCCTTCGACGACCCAGGCGACCTGGTCACAGTCGTTGCCGCGCCAGTCCAGCGAGGTCACCGGGGTGACGGTCAGCTTTCCGATGCGGCGTGACTGGCCCAGGTCCTGGGCAACGGGGGTGATGCCCACCTCGTGCAGCGCCGCCGCGCTCGGGGTGTGGCAGCCGATCGTGCCGGTGGCCGCGATCCGGGCGATCAGGTCGTGGTCGTAGTGGTCGGGGTGCAGGTGGGTGATGAGGGCGTGGGTGCCGGGCGGGGTATCGACCGGGTCGACCGGCCGGTGCGGCGGCCCCATCACCGGCGCCAGCGGAGCGACGTTCTCGAGCGGGTCGATCAGCAGGCGGGTGTCGCCGAGACGGATCTCGACGCCGGCCCAGGCCAGCCGACGCACGGAAAGGGTGGGGGTCATGGGCAGCGACGCTAGACCGACGTTGTTGAGAAAGTCAACAAGCGAGTTTTGAATCTCAACACCACGATGTAGGGTGGTGGCATGCGCACCTACGGGCAGTACTGCGGCATCGCGAAAGCACTGGACACCATCGGCGACCGATGGACCCTGCTGATCATCCGCGAACTGCTCGCCCTGGGTCCTTGCCGGCACACCGACCTGCGCAACGGGCTGCCCGGGATCGCCAGCAACCTGCTGGTCGACCGGCTCCGCGAACTCGAGGAAGCCGGCCTGATCCACCGCGAGGCCGCCCCGCCGCCGGTGGCCACCACCCTGTTCTCCCTCACCGAGCGTGGCCGCGCGCTGGAGCCGGTGCTGCAGGAACTGAGCCGATGGGGAATTCCGCTGTTGCGTGAGCCGGGCGGCAGCGACACCTTCCGCACCCACTGGCTGGACATGCCCGCCCGGGCACTGACCGACCACCGCCCCGACCAGCCGGCAATCGCCCTGCAACTGCACGCCGACGGCAACGAAGACCTGGTCATCGAAGTCAAGGACGGCTCGGTGCACACCCACGCCGGCCGGGTCGACCACCCCACCGCGTCACTGACCGGACCGCCGCACCTGCTGGCCGCGACCCTGCTCGGCGACCTCGATCTGAGCGCCGCAGTACAGCAAGGCCTGCGGCTCAGCGGCGAACGCGAGTCAGTACTGCGCATCCTGCCCCGCTGATCCGGGTGTGAGACTGATATACTGGTGGGCTCGCGTATTCAACTGTCGCGGGTTCCCCGAGGAACCCAGCCCGCCGGTGACCGGGTGTGATCGCCAGCGGGGTATCGGGGACTGGATCTTCCCAAGGGCAAGGCTGGCTCCACCTGCCTCAAGTACTGTGGTTTCGCGTGATCGAATCCGAGATTGAGATGAGCGAGGATCTGGTCCGCGACCTGCTGCGGGAACAGCATCCGGACCTGGCCGAACTGCCCATCCGTGAGGTGGAGGGCGGCTGGGGCAACCAGATGTGGCGCCTCGGGGACAAGTTGGCCGTCCGGATGCAGCGGATGGACAAGCTCCCCGATCTGCAGCTCAAGGAGCGCCGCTGGCTGCCGGTGCTGGCCTCGCGGCTGCCGCTTCCGATCCCAACTCCGGTACGGAGCGGGGCACCGTCCGAGCGTTTCCCCAAGATCTGGACCGTCGTGACATGGGTTGACGGCACCCCGCTGGACCATGGCTCGATCACCCGCGGGGACCACGCGGCCGACATGCTGGCGGCCTTCCTCAAGGCGCTGCATGTGGAGGCGCCCGCCGACGCGCCGGACGCCTCGGACCGCGGCGGCCATCCCAAGGAGTGCACGGACGGCTTCGAGCACTTCCTGCGGGCCGTGGCCCTCGGGCACTTCGCCGAGGACGACATCCGGGCCGTGTGGGACGACGCGGTTGCGGCTCCCGAGTGGGAGGGCCCGCGGGTGTGGGTGCATGGTGACCTGCATCCCGCAAACGTCGTCGTCGCGGACGGCACACTGGCGGGCGTCGTCGACTTCGGCGACGTCTTCGCCGGCGACCCGGCATGGGACCTCGCCGCCGCCTGGGTGTTGCTCCCCACGGAGGGCGCCTCACGGTTCTTCAACAGCTACGCACAGGCGGATGAGGCAACGATCCGACGGGCGCACGGGCTGGCCGCGATGAAGAGCCTGTTCCTGATACTGATGGGGCAGAACGGGGACCGCGGCCTACCCGGCGGCAAGCCGCACTGGGGGCCCGCAGGCCGGTCGGCACTTAATCGTGTTTTGAAGGGCCTTTGACTGGGGGCGATACTGGTGGCTCGCGTTTTCAACTGTCGCGGGTTCCCCGAGGCACCCAGCCCACCGGTGACCGCGTGTGATCGCCCGCGGCGTATCGGCTCCAGCTCCCGCCGCCTTCTCTGAGGAGGCGGCTGGTGGTTTTGTCGTGATAGCCGAGGGCGTCCGCGACGACGGGGGCGGGAAGTTCGAGGAGTTGTTGCCGGATGGCGGCGCCGCGGGCGGCTGCGACCGGGATGCCGATCTCGCCCAGGAGTGAGGACATGTGGTCGGGACGGGCCGGCCGTCCGGCCCGGCGGCCGGGGAAGAGCCAGCGGGACGCCTGATTGGTGGCGGTGTTCATGTTGTCGCGGTCCGCGATGTATGCCAGTAGCAGGGCTGCCGCTGGTGCGGGGACGGGGGAAGCGGGCTCCCCGAGCCGCAGAAGCGTTGTCTCTCCGTCGTGGAGCACGTCGTCGACCGTCAGCTGGACGATCCGGGTCAGGGGTTGCGCGTAGAGAAGGACGATGACGCCGGCGACACGGAGGCGCATCGGGGTGTCTGCGTCGGTCAGCAACCGGCCGAGTGCGGCCAGGCGCTCGGCCTCGCTCAGCGCGGGTCGTCGGGAGACCTTCATGGTGGGGATGGACAGGGAGCGTGAACAACGGCTGCTCTGCCTGGCCCAGTTGAGGAAGGGCCTCAGGCAGGTGCGGCCGTGTTCGGTGTTCTGGGCGAACCAGGCGTCGATGTCGAGCTGTCCGCAGGACGAGAGGGTGCTGTCCCGGGTACTGAGCCACCGCAGGAAGGTGGTCGCGTGCTTGATCTGCTCGGCTGCGAAGCGGCGGACGCTCGGCGTGATGTGACTCCGATCGGCCCGTTGCCGTAGGTGGGGAAGGACGTGCCAGGTCGCGAAGAGCTTGATCGTCTTGACGTGTTCGGGATCGGCGATGTCTGCCAGGTGGCCGGGCAGCCATCGCTGGAAGGAGCAGATGTACTTGTCGACGGCGGGCAGGACCCCGCTGGCCATCAGGAGTTCTTCCAGGTGAGCTGCTGCCCGCCAGGGCTGGAGCTCGTGGAAGGCGTCGTGGGTCAGAGGGATCTCGCCGAGCCCGAGCCGCCGCAGTAGCTGCGAGGCGTTTCCCGGCTGGCTGCGGCGCATCTCCAGCCAAGCCAGGCCGCTTCTGGGCTTGTCCATCGCCATCAGCAGGGTGAGCAGGGGCGTCAGCGCGGGGCGAACGCGGCCTGTGCCGTCGTCCAGCAGGGCGGTCAGCCGGTCGGTGAGGGTGCAGCGTTCGCAGAGTCGGCCGCCGAGGAGTTTGCCCTCGAAGCCGCAGCGCGAGCAGTCGAAGGTCTGGGAGAAGCCGGCGCAGGTCGTGCAGATCGCGCAGCCGTCGACGGGGTGGAGTCCGGGGAGGGCCCGGTCCTGGCCGCATCCGGGGCAGGTGCCTCGTGTTCGCACCGCGCGGTCCGAGCAGGTCCGGCAGACGTAGCCGTCCGGCCATGTGCCGGCCTTGTGTCGACGCTGGCCGCAGCGGCAGCACTCGGCCATGTACCAGCGTTCGTACTGCTCGTCGGTGGCGTAGGGGCGGCTCATGCGTCGGGCAGGATGCGGGCCGCGCGGGGCCGGAGCTTCGCGACGTTCGAGGGCGGGGTGGGCAGGTCGCCGGTGGCGGTCTTGCGGACGCCGGCGTTCTCGGCGGTGGTGGCCACCAGGTCGGCCGGGGTGCAGGAGAGGATGTCGCAGAGCGCGGACAGGACCTGCAGCGACAGCCGCTCGGGGGTGCCGGAGACCATGCGGTGGACCTGGGAGGCGGACAGGTCGATACCGCGCTCACGCAGCAGCGGCACCAGCTCGGTCGCGGTGAAGATGCGGTGCTGGGCCATCACCTCACGCAGCCGCCAGGCGTACCCGACCTTGCGCTTCATGCCTGCCTGCCCTTCTGGGCCCGGAGGGCGGCGGCGACGGTGGCGTCCAGGTGCCGGCGCAGGGTGCGGGTGCGGAAGTCCGAGGAGACGCAGGTGTAGATGGACGTGGTGCTGGCGTGCTCGTGGCCGACCTGCTCCTGGACGAAGCGGGGGTCCCAGCCGTCCTCGATGAGGTGGGTGACGTAGGACCTTCGGAAGGAGTGGTAGTCCAGTCCGTCGTCCAGGCCCAGGGCCTTGCGGTAGGTGATGAAGCGGGAGTTGATGCGCTGGCAGCCGATCCGCATCCCGCGCTCGGACGGCCAGGCCGCCGGGTTGCCGTCGGTGCCCAGCAGCGGGCGGACCTCGATGAACCACTCGTCCAGGACATCGGGGGTCCAGTCGAACACGGTCAGCACGCCGCGGCGCTTGGGTGGTGAGCCCTTCTTGGCCTTGCCGAACCGGACCTGGCAGCGGCCGAACTCGCCGAACTCGGCGCCGTGCGGGTTGCGGCCGAAGTCGGCGGCGTCGAGCATCCGCGTCTCGTTGCGCCGCAGCCCGTAGGCGTAGGCGGTCTTGAACAGGGTCGCGTCGCGGAACGCCGGCAGCCAGCCCTTGCGTCCGAAGGCCCTGATCCGGGCGACCTCGTCGTCGCAGTGCTCGAAGAAGGCGTGCAGCTCGGCCTTGGTGAACGCGCGCTTCTTCGCGTCGGCCTCGTTGTCCTGGACGTGCACCGCGGTGTTCCACTCCTGCACGACCTGGACCGGGTGGGTGCCGAACCGCTCCTCGCACGTGGCCGCCCAGTCGTAGAGCGGGTCGGTGACGAAGTGGCAGAAGGCCCGGACCGCTTCCGAGTAGGACCGGATCGTGGAACGGCGCAGGTCCCGCAGCGAGCGCAGGTCACCGAGCCACTCGTCGACCATCGCCGGCGTCCAGTGCCACGGGTAGGTGTTCACGTACGTGGCGAACGCCTTGACCGTGTTCTCACGGCCCTCCACCGTCGTCCGGGCCAGATTCCGCGCGAGCTGCTGGTTGGCGAACCCGGTCAACATCGCGGTGAAGACCTGTTCCTCCGGCCGCAGCAGCGCGACTCCGTCCACTAGGTGCAGCCGTGCCGCACCTGGGATCGACCCGTTGAAGCCCACCGGTCCACCACCCTCCGTCACTCGCGTCGTATGCGAGAAAACCGCATCTGATGCGAGTCGACGGACAAACCGCAGTTCAGTCAGCCGGACGAGTGACACCAGCTGGCGTCGTCCTTACGTCCGCCGCTACCGTCGCCGCCAGCAGGCCGGGCCAAATTCGATGGTCAGCACGCTGGTGGGCGCCGTTGGCCACGACGATTCGCGAACCGTCGCGAGTTCGCATCAGATGCAATTGGCGGCGCTTGGAACATCGGTACAGCGGTTGGCGCTGAGATCGATCCGGACGACCCGCTGGACGCGCCATGGCCGGTGGTCGAGCACCTGGCCGCGCAGCCCGGGATCGAGGATCCGTCGGTGGTGAAGCGGTACACCGAGCGGCCGCAGACGGCGTACGAGCACGCGTGGGAGATCCGGAACGCCTACGGGTACCACGAGCACGAGGCCCCGGAGTGGTCTCGGCGGTTCCGAACGTTCCTGCACGGCCGGGCGTGGACGCACGCCATCGGGTGACGCGGGCACATCAGGTGGCCGGGGTGCTCGGAAATCGCAAGCGCCGGTAGGGGAGCCGATGTCAGGCTGCCTGATATTTCCAACCTGACATTTCCAACTGGTATTTCCAACCTGGTATTTCCAACTAAGCCTTGATGGGTGCGGCCGACCTGGCGGCCTGCTCGATCTTCGCGCAGTAGGCTGCACGGGCTTCCTCGTCGATCTGCTTCTCGTGCTCGGCGCGCAACCCGGTCCGGCCGTCGAGGCCCTCGCGCAGGATATCGGCGTGCCCGGCATGCCGGATGGACTCGCCGAGGACATGGACCAGGACGGCGAACAGGTTCGTGTCGGCATGAGGCTGCGGCCACCACGGCACGTGGCCGGGGGCGTCGAGGGGAAGCTCGTTGATCGTCGCGTCCGAGTGTTCCCACATGCGCCGGTAGAACCCGATGATCTGATCGCGGGTCTCGTCCTCGGTCGCCCACAGATCGCTGCCGTTGGAGTCCTGCCACCGGGTCAGCGGTTCCGGGGAAGGGCGGTCGAAGACCTCGCCGAAGTACCTGGCCTCGACGGTGGCCACGTGTTTGACCAGGCCGAAGAGGTTGGTCCCGGTCGCTGTCAAAGGCCGGCGGGCGTCGTATTCGGACAAGCCGTCGAGTTTCCAGAGCAGCGCCTTGCGGTCCCGCCGCAGTCTCCCGTGCAGGGTGTCCTTCGCGAATTCATCGATCATGCGGCATGAGCCTGCCATGGGCTGCTCGTGGTCTCAAGATCCCGTAGATGGGCCCAGTTCTCGCATGGCTACGGCAGACGGACAGGTAGCGGAGAGTGACACCTGGCCGCAGCTGTACGAGAACCGGGCCGATTCCTCACGCGGAGTACCGGCCCGCCTGACCGCGTACCCATGGCTGTTTCGAACTCGGCGTGAGCGCACAGACGCCCCGACGCCGGAGCCGTCGGCCGGGGGGGGCCGGGCTCCGGCGTCAGGGTACGGGCCGGTGGGTCAGTGTTTGAGGAGGGCGATGCGGATCGCCCGCTCCACCTTGACCGCGGTGTTGGCGTGTCCCGCGGCGTTGGGGTGGATCATCGTGGCGCGCTTCCCGATGGGAGCGCAGTCCACCGACGTGCCGGGGAACGTGGCGGGCCAGTAGTCCCCGGCGTCGCCGCAGATTCCTTCGATCCACTTGGTGCCCTCGGGCTGACAGACGTCGTGGCCCTCACCGGAGGAGGAGACGTCGACGTAGCGGTCGCCGAAGAGCGACGAGGCCTGCCGGATCGTTTTGTTCAGCGGCTTGAGGACGTCGTCACGAAGCCAGTCGATGTCGGCGTGGGTGGTCGCGCCGAGTTCGGTGAGGGACCTGCGGTCGCAGTCAGTGGCCCTGGTCGGCATGATGGCCGGGTAGCCGACGGTGAGCACCTTGGCGTTGGGCGCGGCCCGGTGCACCTCGGCCAGCATCTCGATGTACTCGCCCTTGACCCGGGCGAGCCTCTCCCGGACGCTCTCCTCCCCCTCGGGCGGGTCGGTGAAGTACTGGCGGCAGGACTTGCCGATCGTGCCCTGGTCGAGGCACTTGGAGAAGATGTCGCCGAAGGGCAGGCTGTTGCCGCCGATGGCGATGGTGACGACGTCGGTCTCGTCGTCGAGCCCGGCCCGCTTGATCTGCGTGTCCACCGCGGGCCAGCCGCCGGCAGGGGTCTGGACCGGGCTGATCGGCGTCTGCTTGACCTTGGCGATGTTCGCGATGACGGCGCTGCTGCAGCCGACGTTGGTCAGGCGGACGTGCTTGCCCGGCGGGGACTCGGCGAGTTCCCGTTCGACCACGCTGGGGTAGGAGTCGCTGGTCCGGGCACAGCCGTCCTGCGAGGGATCCCCCAGCGGGGGCTGCGGGTCGCCGACGTAGACGCCGGCGGTGTACGAGTCGCCGAGCGCGGCCCACTCGTACTGGTCGGCCGCACCGGCGGAGCCGGAGGGTAAGAGTGTGGCCGCGGCGAGCGCGAGCCCGACAGCCAGGGCTCGCGTGCGCGGTCGGGAGACAGGGTGTCGCATGGATCCTCCAGGATCAGTGGAAGACGCCCGGACGGCCGGAACACGACGCCCGGGGCGGAACGCACCTCAGCCAAGATCGTCCTCGCCTTCGCCCCGCCCTGTCCGGTGAAACGGTCCACGATCACTCGATCGGGCTAATTCGTTGGATCTTTGCGTCGGCTCCCGGCACAGCCCGCTAAGGTCGCGCGCGCGAGACGGGGCGACCAGGGTCGGTGCACGCAGAACTCGTTGCCCTCGGGGCCGTCATGACCGTCCAGGAGCCGCCCTGTCGGGGGCAGCAACAGCCTCTGTCGGTCCGGTCGTTGCCGGCCGGCTGGTCGAAGAGGCCCGCGCCGCCGCAGAGTCCGGTCTCGTCGAGGAGAGAGCGTGGCCGTACGGCGCGGCCAGGGCTACGCCCGGCCCGTCGGCACCGCCCCCGCCATGCACCGCCAGCCCCTCGCCCGCTGCCGGCCGCCCGCCAAGGTGTCCCCGCAATCCCGGCCCAGCGGACACACCCTGGCCGAGCGGGTGATGCAAGCGGTCCGAGCCGAGATCCGCCTCGGCCGCATGCTGCCCCTGGGCGAGACCGAGGAAGACCTGCGGATCGCCGGAACAGCGGCCGCGCGGGTCCTGCGCCGGGCGGCCGACAGCGTCCCCGGCGCCCGCGCGGTCAGCTGCCGGCTGACTCCCGACCGGGACACCGCAGGCATCAAGGTGACCCTCACCCTCGCCGCCGCACTCGACCGCCCGCTGCCCGAACGCGCCCGCCACGTGCGCGCAGCCGTTCTCCACGCCGCGCACCGCACACTCGGCCTGCAGGTCGGCCGGCTCGATCTGAAGATCGTGGACACCCTGGAACCCCGGGAGCGCGCCCGGCACGACGACCTGCTCCGGCACGACGACCTACGCCAGGAGAGAGACACCTCATGAACCGGACCACAGCACTCGGTCTGGACCAGGTCGCCGCCCGCGCCGCACTCGCCGTCCCCGGCGTGATCGGCCTGCAGCCCAGCCTGAAACACCGTCTGGCCACAGCCGCCCAACGCCTCCAGCCCTCCGCCGACCAGCTCGCACAGCCCGCCGAAGCCGGCATCCGCGCCCGGCCGGACCTCCACGGCTCCGGCTGGCACCTGGAAGTGCGCTGCGTCCTCCACGAAAGCCGCCGGGCACTGGACACCGCCCGCGAAGTGCACCGGCACGTCCGCACCGCCGTCACCACCCACCTCGTCCGGCAGCACCTCCCCGGCCCCGTCACCGTCCAGGTCACGATCGTTCAAACCCTCGGCGGGCCACCCCGGTGACGGAACCATGACCCGTTCGCCAGGGTGTCTTCCGGTCCTTCCGCGGCAACCTCGAAGGCGACGGGAATGCCGGTGTCCGTCGTGCAGAGGCCGGCCACGTCGAGAACGAAGGACGGTTCGTGGCCCGAGTGGACGAAACCGGGTAGCCTCCGAGCCGAGACCGACCGGCTCCTCGTGGCCCGCGCATCCGGTCGCAGCGAGGTCGTCCATCCCGCTACCGGCATAGCGGCTCCTTCGAACGCAGTCCGAGAAGCATGAGCGATAACCCCCTGCAGGATCCGCGGTTCTTCCGCGACCCCTACGAGACCTACGCGCGGATGCGCGGTACCGCACCGGTGCAGAAGATCCCCGCCGGTCCGGAGGGGCGCCACAGCTACCTCGTCACCGGCTGCGCCGAGGCACGGGAGGCGTTCGCCGACCCTCGGCTGTCGAAGGACACGGCGCGGTTCTTCGCCGGTCGGCCGAGCCGTCGTCACCTGCATCCCGCTGTGTCCCACAGCATGCTGGCCAGTGACCCTCCCCAGCACACCCGGCTCCGGCGCCTCGTCACCAAGGCGTTCACCCCCGGAGCCGTCGGCCGGCTGCGGCCGTACATCCAGGAGGTGACCGACGAACTCCTCGACCAGTGGGCGCCGGGAGGAGGAGCCGACCTCGTGGCGGAGCTCGCCGTCCCGCTCCCTGTCACCGTCATCTGCCAACTTCTCGGTGTGCCCGATGCGGACCGGGCGGAGGTACGGACCTGGTCGAACGACCTCTTCTCAGCCGGGGAACCCGACCGGGTCGACGCCGCCTCACACGCCATGGCGGACTACATGGCCGGGCTCATCGCCGCCAAGCGCCGTTCTCCGGACGGAAGTGTGCTGCAGGACCTCATCCAGGCACGGGACGGCGAGGACCGGCTCAGCGAGGACGAACTCGTCTCTCTGGCCGTTCTCTTGCTCGTTGCAGGTCACGAGACCACGACGAACTTCATCGGCAACGCCGCCCTGGCTCTCCTTCAATCGTCGGAAGCTCTCACCCGGGTGCGCAACGAGCCGGCTCTACTGGAAGCGGTTCTGGATGAGCTCCTTCGCTTCGACTCCCCCGTCGGAATTGCGACATTCCGCTACACCACCGCATCAATGACCCTCGGAGGGGTCGACATTCCCCCCGGAGTCCCCGTCCTCATCGCCCCCGGTGCGGCCAATCGTGACCCGCACCGCTTCACCAACCCCGACGCACTCGACCTCGACCGCGACGCCGGCGGCCATCTGGCGTTCGGTCACGGCATTCACCGGTGCCTGGGAGCACCTCTGGCGAAGGCGGAAGGCCACATCGCGCTGCGGGCTCTCATCACTCGCTTCCCCGACGTGCGGCTCGCCATCGGCGCAGATGAGCTGGAGTGGCGACGGACACGGTTGATGAGAGGCCTGAAATCTCTGCCCGTCGCTTGGTAGAACGCCCACGACGCCGCGCTTGCCCACCACTCATCGCCGTCTCCGCGTACTCCTTCCCGGACGGCGAGCGGCTCCGGACAGTCCTCGCACGCCTTGCGCCGGTGCCGGATCGGCCCGGCCGAGCGAGCACGTGCCCCTCGGGGGAACGGCCCGGCGTGCCGCAGGAGTCCCGGACAGCTCCGCGCCCGTCCGCCGCGGCGGCCACCATCCGTGCTGTTGGCTGCGGTTCCCGTCCCGCACCTGTCCTATCGTTGCGCGCATGCAGTCATACACGATCGGCCAGGCGGCACGGCTGCTCGGCGTGAGCCCGGACACCGCACGGCGATGGGCGGACGCCGGCCGGATGGCGACCCACCGCGACGAGGGCGGGAAACGGCTCATCGACGGGAAGGACCTGGCCGCCTTCTCCGTGGAGCTCGCCAGGAGCGGGAGCGCCGAGGAGGACGCCTCCCACACCTCGGTCCGCAATGCCTTCCCCGGGATCGTCACCGCGATCAAGCTCGGCGACGTCGCCGCCCAGGTGGAGATTCAGGCCGGTCCGCACCGGCTGGTGTCGCTGCTCACGCGGGAGGCCGTGGAGGAACTGGGGCTGGAGGTGGGGGTGGAGGCCACCGCCCGGGTGAAGTCGACGAACGTGCACATCGACCGCGTCTGAGCGGCCCCCGCCCAGGGCGTGGTGACCGTCCGCCCCGAAAAACGGCGATCAGGAAGCGCAAGCGGTCCTTGCGGCGCCCCGCTCCCCGTGGAAACGCACATGCCAGCCGTGTCGATCAGTGTTCCGGCTCATGCGAAGCCACAGAAGACTTTCACCTTGCATCTGCGGCAGTATCATCGGCGCATGCACACCTACCGGAACGGAGACGCCGCCATGCCCGGTGCCGGCTCCGACACCGTGAGGCGCCCGGTCGACGGCGGGAGGTAGATGTGTCCGTCAGGACCCAAGGGAGTGGACCCGTGATGACCCGTACCGCGCGCCGGACCCGCCGGACCCTTCAGGTGGCCGGTGCAGGTGCCGCCGCCCTGCTGGCCCTGAGTGCCTGCTCGTCGTCCGACTCGGACTCCTCCGCGACGTCGGACTCCGCCACGTCCGCCTCCTCGTCGGACAAGCTGTCCGGCACGGTGACCGTGTTCGCCGCGGCCTCGCTCAAGGAGAGCTTCACGACGCTGGGCAAGGAGTTCGAGAAGGAACACCCCGGTACGAAGGTCACGTTCAGCTTCGGCGGCAGCGACAACCTCGCGGCGAGCATCACCGGAGGCGCCCCGGCCGATGTGTTCGCCGCCGCCAGCCCCAAGACGATGAAGATCGTGACGGACAAGGGGGACACGGTCGGCACCCCGTCGACCTTCGTGCGCAACCAGCTGGAGATCGCCACCCTGCCGGACAACCCCGACAAGGTCACCTCCCTGAAGGACCTCACCGAGTCCGGCATGAAGGTGGTGCTGTGCGACAAGGAGGTGCCCTGTGGCGCCGCCGCACAGAAGGCCCTCGACGCCGGTGACCTCGAGCTCACCCCCGCCTCCTACGAGCAGGACGTCAAGTCCGCCCTGAACAAGGTGGTGCTGAAGGAGGCCGACGCCGCGGTGGTCTACAGGACCGATGTGAAGGCCGCGGGTGGCAAGGTGGAGGGCGTGGAGTTCCCCGAGTCGGCCAAGGCCATCAACGACTACCCGATCGCCCGGCTCAAGGACGCGCCGAACGCCGAGGCCGCCAAGGCATTCATCGCGCTGGTGGAGTCCGCCGAGGGACAGAAGGCCCTGACCGGGGCCGGGTTCCTCGAGCCGTGACGTTCCCGCGCGACACGTCCGACGCCGCGACCGACACCCGCAAGGGTGGGCCGCGGCGTCGGCGTGTCCGGACCACGGCGCGCGGCGTGCCACTGCCGCTGCTGGTGCCCGCACTGACCGGCCTGGTGTTCCTGGGCCTGCCACTCGTCGCCCTGCTGATCAAGGCCCCCTGGCGAAGCATGCCCTCCCTGCTGACGAGCACCGAGGTGTGGCAGGCGCTCCAGCTGTCCCTGGTCTGTGCGACGGCGGCGACCGTGGTGAGCCTGGTGATCGGGGTGCCGCTGGCCTGGCTGCTGGCGCGGGTCGAGTTTCCGGGGCGTGGGCTCGTGCGTGCCCTGGTCACCCTGCCGCTCGTCCTGCCACCGGTGGTGGGCGGTGTGGCCCTGCTGATGGCGCTCGGCCGCAACGGCATCATCGGGACGTGGCTGGACTCGTCGTTCGGAGTCACCCTGCCGTTCACCACGGCGGGGGTCGTGGTCGCGGAGGCATTCGTGGCGATGCCGTTCCTCGTCATCAGCGTCGAGGGCACCCTGCGGGCCGCCGACCCACGCTACGAGGAGGCGGCCACGACGCTCGGCGCCTCCCGCTTCACCGCGTTCCGACGGGTCACGCTGCCGCTGATCGCGCCGGGCATCGCGGCCGGCGCCGTCCTGGCCTGGGCCCGCGCCCTCGGCGAGTTCGGCGCGACGATCACCTTCGCCGGCAACTTCCCCGGCCGTACCCAGACCATGCCGCTGGCCGTGTACCTGGCCCTGCAGAGCGACCCGGAGGCCGCCGTCGCGCTCAGCCTGGTCCTGCTCGCCGTGTCCGTCGCGGTGCTGGCCGGCCTGCGCGACCGTTGGATGACAGCAGGATGACCGAGACCCACGACGCCGCCCACACCCCCCGCGCCGGCAGGTCCGCGGACGGACTCGACGCCCACCTGGTCGTGGACCGCGGCACCTTCCGGCTCGACGTGGCGCTGAGCGTCGCGCCGGGCGAGGTGGTCGCACTGCTGGGCCCGAACGGCGCCGGAAAGACCACCGCCCTGCGTGCCCTCGCCGGCCTGACGCCGCTCACCGGCGGCCGTCTGCGGCTGGACGGTACGGCGTTGGAGCGTACGCCGCCGGAGTCCCGCCCGGTCGGTGTCGTCTTCCAGGACTATCTGCTCTTCCCTCACCTGACCGCCCTGGACAACGTGGCCTTCGGGCCGCGCTGTCAGGGCGTGACGAAGGCGGCGGCGCGGGCCCAGGCCGCCGACTGGCTCGGCCGTCTCGGCCTCGCGGATCACATCGGCGCCAAGCCGCGCAAGCTGTCCGGCGGCCAGGCCCAGCGTGTCGCGCTGGCCCGCGCGCTGGCCACCCGTCCGCGCCTGCTGCTCCTGGACGAGCCGCTGGCGGCGCTGGACGCCCGCACCCGGCTGGAGGTACGCACCCGGCTCCGGCGGCACCTGGCCGCGTTCGAAGCGGTCGCCGTCCTGGTCACGCACGACCCGTTGGACGCCATGGTGCTGGCCGACCGTCTGGTCGTCGTCGAGGACGGCCGGGTCGTCCAGGAGGGCTCTCCATCCGACATCGCCCGCCATCCCCGAACGGACTACATCGCCCAGTTGGTCGGTCTGAACCTGTACCGGGGCGAGGCCGACGGCCACTGCGTCCGCCTCGACGCCGGCCCGTCCGTCACCACCACGGAGGCCGTGTCGGGCCCGGTCTTCGTGGCGTTCCCGCCGAGCGCGGTCACCCTCCACCGCGACCGCCCCCACGGCTCCAGCGCCCGCAACCTCTGGCACTGCGAGGTCGCGGGCCTGGAGACCCACGGCGACCAGATCCGCGCCGACCTCACCGGTGAGCTTCCGCTCGCCGCGGACCTGACCACGGTCGCCGCCGCCGAACTCGATCTGTCCCCGGGCGCGGAGGTCTGGGCGGCGGTGAAGGCGACGCAGACCCATGCGTACCCCGTCTGAGAACGCGCGCGATGCCGGGCGGCGCCACATCTGCGAGCCGCCGCCCACCCCGCGCATCGCGGATACGTCGAGTTCCACCGGCGGCACCGGCCGGCCCCGACTACGGTGGGCCGTGGCAGGACCGAAGCGAGACACACCCTTCCTCTTCGCGTGAGGCGTCCGTCATGAGCCTGAGCATCCGCAATCAGCTCCCCGGCACCGTCACCTCTGTCTTGCCGGGTGGCGTCATGGCGACGGTCGAGGTCCGCCTCGACGGCGGCCGGTACCTCACCGCGGCCATCACGCTGGAGTCCGTCGAGGATCTCGGCCTCGCCGAGGGCTCCGCCGTCCGCGCGCTGGTGAAGTCGACGGAGGTCGCGCTGGCCACGGGCCCGGTGGAGGGGCTGTCCATCCGCAACCGGTTGCCCGGCACGGTCACCGGTGTCGCCACCGGCGGTGCCATGGCCTCCGTCAAGATCACGGTCGAGGGCGGCGAGCTGACCGCGGTGATCACCAAGGACGCCGTGACGGACCTCGGCCTGGAAGCCGGCTCTCCTGTGGTCGCGCTGATGAAGTCGACCGAGGTCGCGCTCGCGACCGTGTGAGACGACGCCGGGGGCGCCGGGGTCCCGGCAACTCCCGTTCCGGATTCTCAGCCGGCGTCGCTTCTCAGCGGCTGTGGCTGCGGCTGGGCGGCACCCTCGGGACGGGAGTTGCCGGGCAGGGCGACGAGACAGCCGAGCATCGCGGCGAGCAGTGCCGCGGAGGACCCGAGAAGGGTCGGGGTGTAGCTGGCCGTCATGTCGAAGAGCAGGCCGGGCAGGTACGAGCCGAGTGCGGAGCCGACCTGGTGCGCCATCGACAGCATGCCGAAGACGAGCCCCAGGGACGCGGCCGGGAAGTTCCGGGTGGCGATCAGATGCGTGGGTGCCACGGTGGCGAAGTCGACGAGGCCGAAGGCGACGCTGATGACCACGAGCCACGCCCCGTAGGGGGCGAGCGCCAGCAGGATCAGGATCAGCGCGCGCACCCCGTACAGGGCGGCGAGGATGCGGGCGCAGCTGTAGCGGTCGCTCAGCGGTCCTGAGGCCACGGTGCCCGCGATGTTCGCCACGGCGAGCAGGCTCACCGCCGTGCCGGTCAGCGCGGTGGAGGCGCCGTGCTCATGGGCGATGGAGACCAGATGGGTGTCCATCAGGCCCGTGGTCGTCACCCCGCACACGAAGAACGGCGCGAGCAGTCCCCACAGCAGCGGGGAACGCAGCGCCTCCCGCGCGGTGGGGCGCCCGGTGTCCTGGTCCGCGTGGCGTTCCGGTACCTCCGTCAGGTCCGGGCCACCGTACGGTTCAAGGCCGCGGTCGGCGGGTGACGACCGCAGCAGCACGGTGACCAGCGGCCCCACGACGGCTGTCAGCAGGACGCCCTCGACAACGAGGGTGTTGCGCCACCCGTAGGCCTCGATCAGGAACAGGGAGAGCGGGGTGAAGACGAACTGGCCCGCACCGAAGCCCGATTCGACCAGACCGAAGGCCAGGCCGCGGCGCTCGGTGAACCAGTGCCGCACCACAAGTCCCGCGGTCACGCCGGAGGCCGCGCTGAAACCGAGCGAGGCGAGCGTGCCGTACAGGAGCATCAGGGCCGGCACGGAGGACGCCATGGACGAAAGCACCAGGCCCACACCCGCGACGAAGATGCCGGCGCAGAGCACCGCCCGGGGACCGAAACGTCCGGAGAGCTGGCCGACGAGCGGCTGTGTGAGGCCGTAGACGAGGTAACTCACCATGCCGATCAGGCTGATGGTGCCGAGGTCGGCGTGGAGCCCCTCTCTCCAGGCGGGGACGAAGGCGCCGAAGGCGATCCGGGCGCCCTGGGCGGTCAGCAGTCCGAGCAGGACCAGGGCGAGCATGCCCCAGGCCGGGTGGACGTGTGGTTCGGTCGCCCTCTTCACGGTTCTCCTTTCGCCAGGGTGCGCAGCGCGGCGCGCAGCGGTTCCGCCTCCTGGGGCGGGAGCAGTTGCAGGAGCTCCGCGTTGAGCTCGGTGACCATGCGCTGCACCTCCTCGCGCAGCGCGGTGCCGGCCTTCGTGAGCCCCAGCCGCACGAGGCGCCGGTCCTTCTCGTCAGGGAACCGGTTGACGAGGCCGGCACGTTCGAGCCGGTCGAGAACGCCGGTGAGAGTGGCACTGTCCATGACCAGACGCTCACGCAACTGGGCCGCGGTGCGGCCGTCCTGTTCCCACAGGCCGGCCAGCACGGAGTACTGAGGAACCGTCAGGCCGAGCGGTCTCAGACGGGATTTCAGTTCGCCGTGCGCCCTCTGGTACGCCTTGCCGAGGGCGAAGATGACGCAGTTATCGATCTCCACGGTTGCCTCCCGCTCTAATCGCTTGCACACGAGACAGTAGTGCACGAGAGGTTTCCGGGTCTTCCTTCACCGGCTTCCGTCTCGCCTGGTGGGACCGGGTGTACTGCACCGCTGGGCAGGGGAGTTGATCATTTCCGCTCAGTGGTAGCCGTGCCGTGCAAGCGACTTGACCGCTGAGACCATGGCAACGCTTCCCCTCGCAGGCCGCTCGCTACGCGGGGGCCGAGTCGAGGGCCAGAAGTCCTTGCACTCTGCCCGCCCGGGTGGCTGAGGCGTGCGGACCGGCGGTGGCCGCCGCCGCCAGTCCGCGGAACACCCGGCCGGTGGGCCAGGTCGAGCCGGCTCCGGAGTGGCGGTACCGGCGGTTCGCCCAGGGACGGCGTTCCGGTAGTGATCTGCGGCGGCGGGGCCGGTGAACCATGCGCCGCAAGGAGCGCAGGAGATGGTCAATGGGCGCGGCGAAGGTCGGTGATGAGGCGGAAGCGCTCCAGAACCACCGGCGTCGTATCGTCCACGGTGAACTCGGGGTCCCCCAGGGCCACACGCATCTCTTCGCTGTGCCAGAACCGTTCGTGGCCCGCCCGCCATTCGGCCACGCCGGTGTGCCCCTCCCCCTCGTCCACGACGTGAGGAAGGCTCACCTGCGCCAGCGGGACAACGTCCACGCCGGTCACCTCGATGACCGCCACCGGGCGGTCGTCCGAGTCGATGACCACCGAACGGCTCCCGACTTCCGGCAGGGACTCCCCCGCATGTTCGTAGTCGACGACGAGCCCTGTCGTGGCGGTCTTGGAACCGTCGAGGATCGCTGCGACGAGCCGGTCTCGCAGTGGGCCGGGGAAGGCGAACTCCGCCCTGGGTACCGAGGTGAGGTCTGCATGTGGTGAGGCGGAGTCAGACGTCATGCGATCACATTGACGTGCTCCCTGGCCTGAAGTCCAGGGATTCCGGCCTGGGTCGGTTGACCCTTGTGGTCACTGCTCACCCGGCACCTCGTCGACCACAGTCGTGGCATGCGGCGTCAGGCCGTGGACCGGATGACGATGCCCGCGGCCGGCCGAAGAGGAGATCAGCCGACATGGACGCGGGGCCGCCGGGCACGGTCCGGTTCGGCCTCGCGCAGCACTTCTCGGGTGACCGGCGCGACCTCGCCCTGGCCGAAGAGGAAGAACCGCAGGAAGTTGGCGAACGGGCTGCCTTCGGTCCATTCGAAGTAGATGTGCGGGCGCTGGCCGGTCTCGTCCCGGACGTGCAGCAGCAGCGCGGCGAGCGCGTTGGGGACACTGGAGCTCTCCAGGGTCAGCACGCGGTAGCGGCCGTGCAGGACCTCTCCGCGCACCCGCAGCCTCGACTCGAACTCGGAGGCGTCCAGGACGGTCACCTCCACGAACAGGAAGTCCTCCCCCGACGGGAGGTCGTTGTCCGAGCGGATCTGTTCCACCTTGTCGCGGTACTCGGCCACGTCCCGGCTGTCGGGCTCGTTCGCGATGAACCGGATGGTCCGGCTGGCCGTGTCCCGGACGAACCGGGCCGCCATGTCGTCGACCTCCACGTCGGTCACCCGCAGCTCGAAGACCCGGGCGAGGCGCGACAGCAGCGACAGACCCATGATGCCCGCGATGAAGCAGGCGCCGATCTTCACACCGTCGGGCCGCTCGACGATGTTCACCGCCGTCGTATAGAGGAAGACCGCCGAGATGACGCCGAAACCGATGGTCCAGCCACGCTGCCGGGCCCGGCGCGCGGCGATGGTCACCGCGACCGCCGCGGAGGTGATCAGGACCAGGACACCCGTGGCGTAGGCGCCGCCCTGCGCGTCGACATCGGCGTCGAAGATCCAGGTCACCAGGAACGCGACGAGGGTGAAGGTGATGACCATGGGGCGGACCGCCCGGGCCCAGTGAGGGGCCATGCCGTAGCGGGGCAGGTAGCGCGGCATCAGGTTCAGCAGACCGGCCATCGCGGAGGCTCCGGCGAACCAGAGGATGAGGACGGTCGAGGCATCGTAGACCGAGCCGAACGCGGATCCCAGGTACTCGTGGGCCAGGTAGGCCAGGGCCCGCCCGTTGGCTGCCCCGCCGGGGTCGAACTCCTTCTCCGGAATCAGCAGCGTCGTGATGAAACTACTGGTGATCAGAAAGACGCTCATGATCACGGCGGCCGTGGTCAGCAGCTTCTTCGTTCCGCGGATCCGCCCGGCGGGCCTCTCCTCGGCGTCCCCGGGCGCGCCCTGGACGTGGGGCATGACGGCGACGCCCGTCTCGAAACCGGAGAGTCCCAGCGCCAGCTTCGGGAACACCACCAGCGCGATGCCCACCATCAGCAGCGGACTGCCGTGCTGCTCGGTCAGCGCGTGCGACCAGTCGCTGATCACCTGCGGGGCCGTGATCACGTGCCACAGCCCGACCACCACGACCACGGCGTTCAGCGCCAGGTAGGACGCGACGAGGACCACCGCCAGCCCGATGGCCTCCCCGAAGCCCTTGAGGAACACCGCGCCCAGCAGGGCGACCAGCAGCAGCGTGATGAGGACCTCGTGGCCCTCCAGCGTGTGGGTGAAGTGCGGGTTCTCCACCAAGTGCGCCGTGGCGTCGGCCGCCGACAAGGTGATCGTGATGAGGAAGTCCGTCGCCGCGAATCCCAGCAGCGTCAGGACGAACAGTTTGCCCTTCCAGAACGACAGCAGCCGTTCCAGCATGGCGATGGAGCCCTCGCCGTGCGGACTCTCCTCGGCGACCCTGCGGTACACCGGCAGGGCCCCCACCAGGGTCAGTACCACCAGCACAATCGTGGCCAGCGGGGACAGCAGTCCCGCCGCCAGGGCCGCGATTCCCGGCTGGTATCCCAGCGTCGAGAAGTAGTCCAGCCCTGTCAGGCACATGACCCGCCACCACGGCGCCCCGCTGTGGGCTTCCTGCTCGGCCTCGTGTGCCGGGCGTTTCCGGGTGTCGGCGGTCAGCCCTTCCAGCAGCCACTCCCGCAGGCGACTCGAGCGGGTGGGGGTAGCCATGTGCGCGGCTCTCCTGTCGTACGGCAAGGATCAGCCGTCAAAAGGACGGCTGGGTCAGCGTACGCAGATCCCGGCCGCACACCCGGGCAGGAGCGGATCTTGACACATCCTAACGGCGGCGGGAGCCTCCGCCGGAGAACCGGCGGAGGCTCGGGGCGCGTGGCCGCTCAGCCCTACAGGCCGATGTCGCGCCGGCTCATGTCGTCCAGCGATTCACGGCGTATGAGGACGCGCGCCCTCCCCTGGGCCACGGCGATCACGGGCGGCCGGCCGACCAGGTTGTACCCGGAGGCCATGGACAGGTGATAGGCGCCCGCGGCAGGGACCGCGAGCAGGTCCCCGGGACGGACGTCTCCGGGCAGCGGCACACCGTCCGCCAGCACATCACCCGCCTCGCAGTGCCGGCCCACCACCGTGACGAGGCCGGGCGCCGCCGCGGATCGACGGCCGATGAGCCGGGGGGTGTACCGGACCCCGTACAGCGCGGGCCTGGGGTTGTCGCTCATCCCGCCGTCGACGGCGACGAAGGTGCGCTCCCCCGTGCGCTTGACGGCGAGTACCCGGTAGACGGCGACCCCGGCGGGCCCGATCACGGCGCGGCCCGGCTCCAGGGTGAGCCGGGGCACGGGCAGCCGCGCCCGGGCGCAGCCGTCCTCGAGTTCGGCCCGGACGCGCCCGGCCAGGATGCCCACCGGGAGAGGGCGCTCACCGGGCCGGTAGGCGATGGCGTGCCCGCCGCCGATGTCCAACTGGGGGAGTTCGACGCCGTGCTGGTCGCGCACCCGGGCCAGCAGGCCGACCATGCGCCGTACGGCCGCCACATACGGCTTGACCGTGGCGATCTGGGAGCCGATGTGGCAGTGGATGCCGACCAATTCCAGGCGGGGCTGTCCCAGGATCCTGGCCACGGCGTGCTGGGCCGATCCGTCGGCGATCGACAGGCCGAACTTCTGGTCGTCGGTGCCGGTGCGTACCGCGGTGTGGCCGCCGGCCGCGATGCCCGGCACCACGCGCACCATGATCTGCTGCCGGCTGTCCGGGGGGACGATCGCCGCGAGCCGTGCGATCTCCGAAGCGCTGTCGACGACGATGCGCCCGACGCCGAGGCGTACGGCGGCCCGGAGGTCGTCCGGACTCTTGGCGTTGCCGTGCATCACGATGCGCTCCGGTGGGAATCCGGTGGCGACCGCGAGTCCGAGCTCCCCCGCCGAGCAGACGTCCAGGCCCAGGCCCTCCTCCCTGACCCAGTGGGCGACGGCGCGGCTCAGAAACGCCTTGGCCGCGTAGACGATGTCCGCGTCGGGGAATGCCGCGCGGTACGTGCGGCAGCGTTCCCGGACCTCGTCCTCGTCGAGGAGATAGACCGGCGTGCCGAACCGGTCGGCGGCCTCGGCCAGCGATACCCCACCGACGGTCGCATCGCCGTCGGCAGCGGACCGGGCGGAGGCCGGCCAGATGGCGAAGTCCTCGGCGTCGTCCCGCCGCGGCACCGGGCCGACCGGGTCCGGGCCGACCGGGTCCGGGCCGACCGGGTCCGGTGAGAGTGAGATGGTCATGACGCTCTTCCTTCAGCCGATCAGGAGGTCGATGCACGAGACGACGGCCGCGGCCGCGGTGACGCGCAGGGCGCGGAGGTGCCGCGGGTCCCAGTCGGGCCACGCTCGCTCGGGTTCGCTCCGGGCGACCGGAGCGGGTGCGGAGAACTGCGGGTCCAGGGTGAGGGCGGTGACGCCGGCCGGTGCGGCGAGAGCCCGCAGGGCCGGGAGGGAGATCCGTACCCAGTCCTGGTCCTTCCCCAGGGCCTGGAAGAGCCTCTCCTCGGAGGTGAATCCGACGGCCGTGCGGCCGCCGGGTGGGGTACGGAAGAAGCGGGCCGCGCAGCCCGCGGGTCCCGACCGGACGGGAACGAAGAGCGGTCCGGCCGGGACGGGTTCGGACGGCTCGGGATCCTCTGCGTGATCACTCGGGGACATGGAATTCCTCCACGAAGACATCGACTGCGCCCTGCCACTCGGAGGGCCGCGGACGCTGCAGCGAAGCTATGCCCGGAGAGCGGGACATGGCCCCCGTCATGACGCATGCTTGATGCGCCGGCCCGCATGCTGACGCGACGTTGACATGGCGAGCTGTCGCACGGCGGTGTGGCCCGTTCCGGCGCTTCCCTTTCCTCTGGTGCACCGCTCCTCTGGTGCACCGCCGAGCAGAGAGAAGCACCGGGGTTCGGCCTCCCGACTGCGGGAGCGAGGTCCGGTGCCTCGTGTCGCAGCGGACGGTGCCGGAGGGCGAGGTTCCTTCGCCCATGCGCCCATGCGCCCATGCACCGATGCGCCGAAACGTCACGGGCAGCGCCCCTCGGTCACCATGGCACTGCGCCCAGGGAGCACCGGCACCGCGGAGGGGGTCCGTACGCCGCCGGGCGGTTCCTCTGCGGCCACGAGTGAACTCAGTGCCAACACAATCGTGCACGCTGCGCTCACGACCCACTGGCCGCATTCCTGCATCGTGATGCGAGGCCGACGAGGGGCGGTCGTCCGGTATCGCGCCGACAGCCTCGGGCGAACCGGCGTTCCGGACGGGCGGGCAACCCAGGTGCAGGGAAAAGGAGTTCCCCGCCCGGCGATGGACCGGGCCCGCGGCGACAGCAACTGCCCTGAAGCGGTCAGTCATACGGTGATTCGCAGTTTCCATGGGAGGAATCCATGCGTACGCTCACATCAGCGGCAGCCCTCGTCGCTACCGGCGGCCTCACGCTCGGCCTGATGGCCGCACCGGCATTCGCCACCCCCACCGTCTCCACCTCTCCGGCCACGGTGCAGTCCGGAGGAGTCGACAGCCCCGGATGGGCCACCCATGTGAAGAACGCCAAGAACGTCGCCGACTCCGGTGTACCGAATCCGAGCAGGACGGTTCGCTGCACTTTCGTCTACTCGGAGAACGGCAGGAAGACCCACGGCAAGGTGTGTTTCGATCCGAGCGGCGACAAGTTCTACGTCAAGGACATGCGGGCCGACGGCATGAGCATCTACATGCGCGTCATGTACGCGGGCAACCCGCAGACCGTCTTCGACTGCAGGGATTTCAAGGGCAGCGGCGTGGGCTGGACGGCTTGCGAATTCTCCGGGGAGCTGAAGGAGAACCGGCGCATCAACTTCAACGCCTTGGCCTACAAGGGCAACATCCTGACGTTTGAGGGCCTGACCGGGACCGCGCAGAACTGAACGACCGGACGGGGACCTCTTGACGGCTTCCCTCGCCAACGGGTCCGTTTGCTGCGGTAGGCGATGACGTCTCATTCGCCTGCTGCGTAGCACGGTCCGGCCGGCCAGGGCAGTCGCTCGGCGGTCGGCCCGATGCGGGGCTCGTGGGATGGAAGCCGCGGCCCACCCGGTCAGCTGCGAGTGGGGCGCCCGATCGTGATCGGGCGCCCCACTTCCCTCCTGGATGCGCCGGGCAGTCACCCGACGGTGGGAGCCCGTCCGCACGGCTCAGCCGGTCTCACCAGCCCGTCGCCCCCGAGCCTCGCCGTCCGTTCGGCCAGGCTCACGTCACCACACGTCGGCTCAGCCGCCAGGAGTCCGCGACGCGTCGATCACGACGTCTGCCATGGCGCGAGCCATGCGCTGATGGAATTTCCACAGGAAGGGGTCCTTGGGGCTGGGAGCGCCGAAGAAGCCTTGCGGCGTCACCCGTCGGGCGTGCTCGCCGCCCTTCCGCCACTCCGTCAGGTCCTCCCGGCCCAGGCCGGTCGGCTTCAGTCGTTCCATGGCGTCGTAGTCGACGATCTCGGGGAACCAGCGCATCATCAGTGCGCTTTCGATCTCTTCCGCGTGCACACCCAATTCACCGGTCAGCTCCAGCCCTTCGAACAAGGGCTGCATGGCAAAGGCACCCAGGACAGGCGGCTGCGCGGCATCGCCGAGCCGGTCGGCAATGAAGTCGGGTTCCACCAGCACGACACCGGTATGCCCCTTCTCGTGCTGGCGCCGCACGACGTCCAACAGCATCTGGTTGTGGGCGATATCCCCCTGGTGGTTGATGACGAAGATGCGCTCGAAACCATCCGTGGCCAGGGAGTCCAGGATGTCGGTATGCAGTGCGACTGCTGTCTCGGGACGGGTGCGGAAGGTCCCGGCGAAGCTCGCACAGACCTGATTGATGCCCCAGAAAACCGGCGGAGCGATCAGCGTCTCCACCCCACGCCGCTCCAATTCCGCCTTGACGAGCCGACACAGTTGATAAGCGCCGTAGGCATCGGTGCCCAGCGGCAGGTGGGGACCGTGCTGCTCTATGACACCGGTCGGCAGGAGCACATACGCTCCTCGATCGACCGCCGCCTCGACTTCCGGATACGTGAGGTCGGCCATCGTTTCAGCAAATATCGAATACCCGGTGGTCACCTGGGTCTCCTCCCCCTGAACTCGTGTGAGCCCGTTCCGGGCCACGCAATGATCTTCACGTCCGGGTGAGGACCCGCGCGATCACCGGTCATGACGGCAGCGCAGTGCGGATCTTGGAGGAAGTGCATATACCCACGGCGTCCTGGTGATCTGTGCAGAACGCTCAGCCCCAGGTGAGCGGGTCGAGATGGAGGTAGAAGCGCAGGCGGTCGCGGTCCGGGGAGATGCCGTACCGTTCGGCGAACGCCCCGTCCGCGGCCCGAGCCTGCTCCTCGTCCGCCCAGGTCTCTCGCGCACTGGCGAAGACCAGAGCCAAGTCGGCGTAGCGGTCGGCCGTCCCGAGGCGGCCCAGGTCGATGAAGCCCGACACGTCGAGGGTCCGCGGATCGAGGATGATGTTGGGCAGGCACAGATCCCCGTGACAGACGACCGTGTCGGCGGCCTCCTGGTCTCGCCGCCGAGGGACCTGCCGGGTGAGGCGGGTCAGCAGCTCCGGGGGCGGCGTGTGCTGCTGCTCCACGGGAAGGAACGCCGGGTTCACGCCGTTCCGGGCCACGACGTCGTGCGCCACGGCGACCATGGTGTCCAGGCCCCGGCGGAACGGGCACTCCGACACGGGCACCTCGTGCAGGCGACGCACCGCGTCCGCGATCCGTTCCCAAGCGGCTCGCAGGTCCTCAGCGGTCATCCGGTCAGCAGGGACACCGGGGACGGCACTGGTGACCAGGCAGGCGCCGGCGTCACCGGAGTACCACGCGAGCACGCGGGAGCCCGGTACGCCCTGACCGCTCAGCCATGCGATCCGGTCGCGCTCGCCCGTCAGGTCGGCTGCGTCAGCGGCAGGCACGCACTTGGCGTACCGGGTGGCGTCGGCGCTGCGAAAGACGGAGGCCCCCGACTCCCCCGCGGTGACCGGCAGCCACTCGCCACCCACGCCGAGCAGCGCCGGCGACAGGGCCCGGAGCCCGGAGTGATCACTCATGGCGGCCACCCTAGTCAGCCCGCACCGCGGCTCGGGATCGCAGGTTCCCCGTCCCTGCCATGGCCGGGGCCGACAAGCGGATGCCGGTGACGCCCCCGGGCCCCTTCCCCGACCGGCCCCCTTCCCCCGACCGGCCCCCAGGGGTGACCGGGGGGCTGCGTGCACGTGCCGGGACCGGTGGGGGTGAGATCATGGAAGGTGTCTTTTCGGCAGATGCTGGACATCCAGCGTTCATGGAGACCAGGGCGCGCACTGGTGCTCATCCCGCTCGGGCTGATCATCGCGGTCTGCGCGGTCGACATCCTCGCTCCCCCCGACATCCATCTGGGGCCCCTCCTGGTGGTGGCCCCCGCGATCACAGCGGCCTTTGCCGGCCCCCGTCTGGCGGCCCTGATCGGACTGCTGGCCATCACCGCCCAGGTCGTGATCGGCGTGGCCCGCGGCGTCCTGGCCACCGAGAACCTGCACGCCCAGATCGCCGCCCTGAGCCTCGTATCGGTCATGGTCGTGGTGTTCTGCCTGATCAGAGACCGGCACGCGGATCAGCTGAACCAGAGTCGCTCGATCGCCCGGACGGCGCAGGATGTGCTGCTCCGCCCGCTCCCCCAGCGCAGCGGGCCGCTGGAGATCGACTCCCTCTACCTCGCCGCTGAGGACCAAGCCGTCATCGGCGGCGACCTCTTCGCGGCGGCCCGCACCACGACCAGTACACGCCTGCTGATCGGTGACGTCCGGGGCAAGGGCCTGCCGGCGATCAGCCATGCGGCTCTGCTGCTCGGCGCCTTCCGCGCCGCGGCTCACCGGCAGGCCACGCTGACGAACCTCGCCATCCACCTCGACGGCGCCATGCGCTGGGACGCCGGCCAGTGGCGGACCGATCCGGCACCGGACACCGAGGAGTCCTTCGCCACGGCGATCCTGCTCGACCTTCCCGACGACGACCCCGTGGTCCACACCGTCACCTGCGGCCACCCGCCGCCCATGATCCTCCGCGACGGCCAGGCCACTCCCCTCCCGGTCAACCGGCCCGCGCCGCCCCTGGGGCTGGGCGGTCTCCCCGGCGCACCCGAGTACAGCATCGAGACCTTCACCTTCCGCCCCGGGGACCTGCTGCTCCTCTACACCGACGGGGTGCTGGAGGCGCGTGACGCGGCAGGCCGCTTCTACCCGCTGGCCGAGCGAGCGGCCGGGTGGAGCGCCCAACCGCCCCGAACGCTGGTCCGGCAGCTGCGGGACGACCTCACACGTCACGTCGAAGGACGTATCGGCGACGATGTCGCGGCGGTCGCGATCCGGCACCGCCGGCCCTGACCCCGCCCACCCGGCAACCCGATGCCGGGGGCGGCGGACCGACGGGCCCGCTTCCCCGGCCGGTGGTGCGAACGACCCGCGGCCGCGGACGGTCAGACTCCGTCCGCGACCGGTTCCCTCGACGCGGTGGGATTCCGGCTGACCAGCAGCCGGTGGTGCACCCTGGGCCCCAGGGCGGCTGTTGTGATCACGATGGCCGCGGCGGCGACGAAGGTGGCGCCGTCCAGGTACGCGCCCACGAGCAGTTGGGTCAGGAGCGCGGCGGCGACCAGGGCCAGTTTCGCGAGCATCAGGCGTGGTGCGGAGAGGTCGGGCCGCGCCGAGGGGTGGACGGCGCGGGCCCGCAGCCGGTGGGCCCGGCGGATCTGTACGGGGATGCTGAGGAGGAGGATCAGGAGTCCGACGGCGGGCATGACCGGGGACCGGGCGGCGTGCGGGTCCAGCAGGTGGCCGAGCAGGTTACTGGCACCGAAGGCGACCGTGATGATGACGAGCCGCGCCGTGATCAGTTGGGCTATGACCGGTCCGGGGCGGGCGGCCTCGTAGAGCTTGTGCAGGAGGCGGCGATTGGTCCGCAGGAGTACGGGCGGGAGGATCAGCAGGATGGCGAGCGTGCGCACGGCGCGTTCCCACGCCGGTGCGTCGCCTTCCCCGATCCAGGTGAATGCCATGAACGTGCCGATGCCCGCGTAGGCGACGCGCAGTTTGAGGGCGCCGGCGGCTGCTGTGTCGTCGGTGCGGGCGGTCTTGCGGCGAGCCTTCATGAAGCTCCTTCGCAGGAATCAGGTGGGCACCGGACGGTACGGGGCGCGGGCGGTGCAGGGCCTCGGACGGACGGAGCACCGGACGGTACGGGGCATCGGACGGTACGGGGCATCGGACGGTACGGGGCACCGGCACGCGCACCGCTGCCCCGCCGACGGCCCGGCAGCGGACCACGGCCGCTGCCGGGGCGGTTCGGCCGGCCGGATGGAAGGCCGCCGGGGTTCCGGTCAGTCGGTGTCGGGGTCGGGGTCGGGGTCGGTGGCCGCAGGAGCCGGACCGGCGGTGATCCCGGCGAACAGCCACTGCAGGGCGTTGGGGAAGAGATCTTCGGGCACGCCGGACGGGTCGATGCGCCGCTGGCGCACCAGGCCGTCGAACAGGGCCGTCACCACGGTGGCCACGGCCTCGGCGGAGACCTCGGCGGGGGCGCCGTGCTGGGCGAGGGACGTACTGATCACTTCTTGGAGTGCCTGGCGAGGTGCGCTCAGGTTGGCTGCCATGGTGTCCAGGACGTGCGGATTGCGGACTGCGTAGAGCCAGAACTCGGCCTGTAGCGGGGCGAAGTCCATGTCCTTGTCGGCAACGTCGATCAGGAGTCGGCCGACTTCGGCAGCGGCCTCCCCGGTACCCGCCGGATGCCGCTCCAGCGCCTGGGCGGCTTCGGCGATGCGACCGGTCTGGCGATGGGAGAGCAACTCGAGGAAGAGCGCCTCCTTGCCGCCGAAGTTGGAGTACAGCGCACCGATGGAGAAGCCCGCCGCCTCGGCGATCTCCTCCACGGAGGCGCCGGTGAAGCCCTTGCGGGCGAAGACCCGCGCCGCCGCCTCCAGCAGGAGCGCACGGGTCCGCGCTTTGGCCTCCGCCCGGCTCAGTCGCCGAGGGGCAGACGTATCACTCTCAGTGTTCACATCGAAGAGGCTATTCACATAGCGATCGCTATGTCAACGCTCGGATGGCGTGTACAGTCCCGATAGCGATCACTATCCGAATATCGATCGCTATCACACGGTGGATGGTCACTGACCAGGTGGACGGTCGCTGGCCTGCCGCCCACGGCGCACACGCCGCCGCGCCGCCCTTCGGCCTGCGAGGAAAGGGAAAGAGAGATGATCACGCAGTCCCCGCCTCAGCCCCTGCCACAGCCCCTGCGGCTCGTGGTGGACCTGAACCGCTGCCAGAGCTACGGACAGTGCGTCTACGCCGCCCCGACGGTCTTCCGGTTCCATGGCGAGGAATCGCTGGAGTACGACTACGCCCCCGGAGCCGGCGTCCGCCGCGAAGTCGAGCGGGCCGCTGCCGCCTGCCCCGTCCAGGCGATCACGCTCGGCGGCGCCACCGAGCCCGCACCCGGTACCAACGGAGACGACCGGTGACCGCGTCGGGCCCGGCAGGGCTGCGTACCGGTCGGATCGTGGTGGTCGGCGCCTCCCTGGCCGGGCTGCGCGCGGCCGAAGCCCTGCGCGATGAAGGGTTCGCCGGGGAACTCACCTTGATCGGGGACGAGCCCCACGAGCCGTACGACCGGCCGCCGCTGTCGAAGGCGGTGCTGTCCGGGCGGCTGAGCTGCGACCGCATCACGCTGCCCCGGGTCCGCAACATCGACGCCCGCTGGCTGCTGGGCACCCCCGCCGCCGGACTCGATGTGCCGGGCCGCCGGGTGGAGTTGGCCGACGGCCGGCGGGTGGAGTACGACCGGCTGCTCATCGCCACCGGCACCCGGGCGCGCCCCTGGCCCACCGACTCCGGGGGCGGCCTGGAGGGTGTGCATGTGCTGCGCACCCGCGAGGACGCCCAGCGGCTGCGCGGCGCGCTGACGACCGGGCCGTCCCGGGTGCTGGTCATCGGCGCGGGTTTCACCGGCGGCGAAGTGGCCTCCGCCTGCCGGGAGTCGGGGCTTGCGGTGACGGTGACCCAGCGCAGCGCGGCGCCGATGGCCGGTGCGCTGGGCGGGGCGATCGGCCGGGCCGCGGCCGGCTGGTACCGCGAGGCCGGGGTGGACCTGCGGCTGAACACCACGGTTCACACCCTGGAAGGCGACCCCTCCGGCCGGTTGCGCCGGGCCGTGCTGTCCGACGGCACGGTGGTGCACGCCGAGGTGGCGGTGGTCGCCACCGGCCCGCTGGCCAACACCGAGTGGCTGGCCGGCTCCGGGCTCGCCGCCGACAGCCGCGGCGTGGTGAGCGACGGTGGCTGCCGGGCGTTGGCCGCCGACGGGCGGCCGGTCGGGGAGGTCTTCGTCGCCGGTGACGTCGCCCGCCGGCCGCACCCCCTCTACCCCGGGGAGTTGCTGCGCCTGGACCACTGGGACAACGCCGTCGCCCAGGCGCGCACCGTCGCCCACAACATCACCCACGACCGGGGCGAGAAGCGCATCCACCAGCCGCTGCCCGCCTTCTGGTCACAGCAGTTCGGCCGCTACCTCAAGTCCGTCGGTGTGCCCGCCCTCGCCGACCGGGTCGTCGTCACCCAGGGCTCACTCGACCAGCAGCGGTTCGTCGCCGCGTACGGCCTCAAGGGCAGGATGGTGGGCGCCGTGGCGGTCGACTCCCCCCGTGTGCTGGACGGTTACGCCGCGCTCACCGAAGCGCGCGCACCCTTCCCGCCCGTGCTGGGCGCCACCGACGGCCCGGACCGCCTCGACCCCGTCGACGCCGGGTTTCCCGGCCGTGATGCCCACCGCACCCGGGACCACGGCATCCACACGTCGCCGGCCACCGCGCCCGCCCCGACCGCACACCGGTGAACGGAGAGCTCTCATGACCACATCCACGGCACCCTCGGCCGGCGACCTGTTCGCCCAGGTCCTGCGGCAGGACCACCGCGCCGACCCCTACCCCTCCTACGCCCGGATGCGCCACCGGCCGGTCGCCCGGCTGGACGACGGCTCCTGGCTGGTCAGTGGCTACCGGGAGATCCGGCAGCTGCTGCACGACCCGCGCAGCAGCGCCGACCGCCTCGACCCGCAGAACAAGATCCCCAAACCGGCGAGGAGCCTGCTCATGCAGGACCCGCCTCTGCACGACCAGTTGCGCCGGGTGGTCACCGAGGAGTTCATCCCCCGGATCATGGGCATGCGCGACCACCTCGGCGAGCTGGTCGCCCGGCTACTCGACGCCCACATCAGCGACCGCCCCGGCAGGCTCGACGTCGTCGCCGATCTGGCCTACCCGCTGCCGGTCACGGTGATCTGCGAACTCCTGGGCGTGCCCCCCGAGGACGAGGCCCTCTTCGGCAGCCTCGCCCGGCGCCTGACCCGGGGCCTGGACCCCGTCGACACCCAGACCGAGGAAGAGCTGCGCGCACTCGACGAAGCCCGCGGCGAGTTGGTCGCCTACCTCGAAGGGCTCATCGCCGAGCGCCGCACCGACCCCGGCGACGACCTGCTGTCCGGCCTGATGTTCCACCCGGATCCGGACGAGGTGATGAACCCGGTGCAGCTGCGTGTCACCCTCGGCCTGCTGCTGATCGCCGGACATGAGACCACCGTCAACCTCATCGCCAACGGCACCCTCGCCCTGCTGCGCAACCCCGACGCCCTGGCCCGGCTGCGCACCGATCCGGACCTGGCCACACCGCTGGTGGAGGAGGTGCTGCGCTACGACCCGCCCGTGCAGATGTCCGCCCGCAGCGCCCTGGCCGACATCGACCTCGCCGGAACCACCATTCCCCGGGGCTCCCGCATCCGTCTCATGCTCGCCGCGGGGAACCGGGACGCCACACGGTTCGACGACCCCGACCGGTTCGTGCCCGACCGTGCCGACAACGCCCATCTCGGCTTCGGCGGCGGCCTCCACTACTGCATCGGCGCCACCCTGGCCCGCGCGGAAGCACAGATCGCCTTCACTGCGCTCGCCCGCAGGCTCCAGGCACCGCGCCTGGTCACCGACCCGCCGCCGTACCGGGAGAACGCCATTCTGCGCGGTCCGGAACAGCTGCTGGTCGCCTTCGACGGCCTCGGCCCGGACCACGCACCCGCCACCTGACCTCCGGTGGGCCGGGACCGGCAGCCTCGGTTGGCCCCTGGTGGGTCGGGGAGGCTGCCGGGGACGCGCCCACCGCCGGCGTGGCCGCGTTCAGCTCCGCCCTCCCGGCGGCGACGGTGGCCGCGAGGGCGGAGCGCCGAGCGGCCGGTGAGTCACGAAGCCGCGCGAACCGCCGGCCGGGCCCTCAGGGGCGCGGTGGGCGGGTGCGTGCGGCGATCAGAGCGGTCGGGGCCGGGTCCGCAGGGTGGTGGGCGGTCAGCGGTGGCGCCGGTATGAGTTCCCGGTCGGGGCTGCCGACCGTGGAGGAGGGGGGCGGGCTCTCGGGGCACGGCACGCCGAGGTCCTTCTGCTCCGGCAGGAGTCGTCCCGCCGGCGCGGCCGTCCCGTCCCACCGTTCGGTGGTCCGCACATAGCCGACGATCACTGAGGTCATCGCCAGCAGGAGCAGCGGTCCGAACACCCGCGGATGTCCGCTCATCTCCAGCGGCAGATAGCGGTACGACAGCAGGAGCCCGGTGAAGACCGCCGCGCCGTAGGCGACCAGTCGGATTCCCGACCGGTCCCAGCCACGGGCGTGCGAGCGCAGTGCCGTCTCGATGGTGAGCGTGAACACCACGCCGGCCACGAGGTCCACGCCGTAGTGGTAGCCGAATCCCAGGGTCGCGCCCAGGGTGGCGATCAGCCAGAACGTGCCGCCGAGCCGGAGGAACCGTGGACCCTTGCGGGAATGAATGAAGATCGCGGTGGCCCACGCCGTGTGCAGGCTGGGCATGCAGTTGCGCGGAGTGGTCTCGTTGAAGGGCATCGACTGCGGGGTGCCGATCGGCACCGGCGTGTTCGGCCACAGGTCGGCCACCGCCCACTGCCCGCCGTCGGCGCCGTAGGCGAAGATCGGTCCGACCACCGGGAAGATCATGTAGATGCCCGGTCCGAGAAGGCCGATGACCAGGAACGTGCGCACCAGATGGTGGGCCGGGAAGCGGCGCTCGACCGCCACATGACGCAGCTGGTACGCCGTGACGACGACCGCGGCCACCGCGAGCTGGATGTAGACGTAGTCGAGAACGTGGGCGCCGATCGGGCCGGCGGCCTGGACGATCCGGCCTGCCACCCACGACGGGTCGCCCAGCGCGTGATCGGCGGTGGCCAGGTACTGATCGAGCACCGTCGGGCGGGTCTTCGATGTGATGAGCAGCCAGGTGTCACCGGTCTTGCGGCCGGCCACCAGCAGCAGGGCCAGCCCGACACCCTTCAGCAGCAGGGTCCGTTCCCGGCCTGTGCGGCGCGTGACAGCGATGACCGCACAGGCCAGAACCACCCACAACGCGCCGTTGCCGAAGGGGTGGCCGGCGCCCGGTGCCGCCTCGACCGGCCACCGCAGGAACAGGAAGACGGCATCGATGCCGATCGCGGCACCGACCGCGATGAACCGTTGCCGCCAGGTGAGCACCACCATCATCAGCGCCATGCCCGCGTACAGCAGGGGACCCGACTTGGGGGCGAAGATCACCTCTCGCGCCTGGTTGGTGATCGGCCCCGGCTGACCGAAGCGACGCGCGGCGATCTCCAGCGCGACGAGGAATCCGAGGGCCACCACACCCACCACGGCCCACAGGACCGCCCGCGGTGGACGCGCCGCGCCGGAGGAAACTTTGGAGTTTATTCGCGAGAGCACCCGCGATGCTATAGGTATCAATTATTTGACCGATTTGTCAGTTGTTGGCCGAATGACTCACTTTTCGCGCTGGATTGCCTGGCTTTCTAGTCAACAGTGGACGATCAGGGCGATCGTCCGTAAGTTCGATCATGTTATCGGAGCGAGCGGCTGAGGTCTGCTGGTTACGCGTGATAAGACGGGCCGACCTGCCCGGCGCTCGATGACCAGCACTTCGAGGGGGCCGTGAAGCTCCCGCCCACGGCGGACAGCGAGCGCGCCGTGGGCCGCTCAGCAGCCCCGAAGCGCTCATGCAGGGCCGTGGACCGGCAGCCCGGGCAGGGTCATTGACCTCGGCAGACCGGGGCGATCCCGGGCGACCGGGTGCAGGTGCGACCGAAAGGAACGACGGTCGCCCGGCCGCCGCGCAGGCGAGGGTGCGCCCCGGGACGGGGACGGCTCAGCCGTCTCGCCATCCACCCCTGACGCCTCATCACCTCACCAGGTGCAGCGCCCCTATGAGCCGCGCGGCCGCTCCCCCGGCCCGACTCGCCGCCGGCAGCCGGGTGCAGCCGCCCGGCTGCCGTCAGGCGAGAGTGCCCGATACCTCAGCCCTTGCCGGAGCCCTTCACGACACCCTCGGGTTCACCCTGCGACCGCCAGCCGTGGACCAAGAGGTCGAACGCCGTCTCCACGGCAGCGCTCGGGTCGCGTCGGCCCTTGATCAGGGTCGGCACCTCCAGGACGAACCGCGCGAGCGCCGAGCACGCGAGATCGTCCGCCTCCCGGCCGAGTTCCTCCGCGATCGCGGCGCCGAGGGCGCTCGCATGGCGCATCCACATGCGCTCCGCGTACTCGCGGAGCGCGGGCGTCCGGTCCACCAGCGCGGCGAACCGGCGCAGACGAGGGTCCGCCGCGACGGGCACCCAGGACGTCAGCGCGTGGGCACGAAGCGCCTCGACGACACTCCGGCCCCCGGGCCGCTCACGGATGGCGGCGATCAGCCCTGCCTCGACCTCTTCCTCACGGTCGAAGACCAGCGCCTCCTTGCTCGGGAAGTGCGCGAAGAGGGTCGTCGTCGACACGTCGGCCCGTTCGGCGACGTCGCGGACGCTCACTCGCTCGAAACCGTGCTCCAGGAAGAGCTCCAGGGCTGCGTCGGCGATGGCCTGCCTGGTCGCGGCCTTCTTGCGCTCGCGACGACCAACGGTCGGAGAGTCGGGCATGGCGTCACCGTACCCCACGACTGGAACAAGACAGAAACTGGAACCGTTGCACTTATGGACTGGTTTCTGTTTTGCTGGCTGCCCTGGGGCGCCGCCCCGTGGGGGTCGCGGCACCGCTGTCGCCGCGCCGCGGCGCCATCGGGAGCCCCACCGACGAAAGGAGTCCGGCCGTGGACTCTCCGACGCCCGCGGGCGCGCGGATCAGCATCATCGGCGCCGGCCCGGGAGGCCTCACGTGCGCGCGCATCCTGCAGCGGCACGGCATCGCGGTGACCGTGTACGACCGCGATCCGCAACCGAACTCCCGCAACCAGGGCGGCTCGCTCGACCTGCACCCGGAGGACGGTCAGCTCGCCCTCCGCGAAGCGGGCCTGCTGGCGGAGTTCTTCGCACTCGCCCGGCTCGAAGGGCAGGAAATGCGCCGGATGGACCCGGCGGGGCACGTCCTCGCCCACCATCGGCCGGACGAGGGCGAAACCGGCACCCCCGAGATCGACCGCGGACAACTGCGCGACCTCCTGCTGCGTTCACTCGCTGCGGGAACGGTTCAGTGGGGGCGCGCTCTCACCTCGGTGAGCGGACCGGCCGACGGGCCCCGAACCCTGACGTTCACCGACGGGACGGCCGTCGAGGCGGATCTCGTGATCGGTGCCGACGGCGCCTTCTCCCGCGTTCGCTCCGCCGTATCGCCCGCGACACCGCGCTACACCGGGGTCAGCTTCCTCGAGGCACGGTTCGACGCCATGGAGCGGGCACACCCCGAGCTGTCCCGACTGGTCGGGAAAGGCAGCGCCCACATCGCCGACGGCGAGCGGGGACTGTTCGCACAGCGCAACAGCGGCGGCCACATGCGCGTCTACCTCATGCGGCGCGTCCCCGCGGACTGGATCGCGGCGAACGGGCTCCGCCCCGAGGACACCGGAGGCATCCGCGCGCATCTGCTCCGCGAGTACGCGGCCTGGTCACCGCGGTTACTCCGGATGATCACCGACAACGACGGCGCCTACGTCGACCGTCCGCTCTTCGCCCTGCCGGTACCGCACACCTGGGAGCACTCGCCCGGCGTGACACTCCTGGGAGACGCCGCACATCTCATGCCGCCGCTCGGCGTCGGCGTCAACCTCGCCATGCTCGACGCCTGCGAACTCGCGCTCGCACTCGCCTGCTCCCCCACCATCGGCCACGCCGTCCGGCGCTACGAGCAGTCGATGCTCCCGCGCTCGGCCGAAACGGCCCGGGCACTCGACGGCGGTGCCGAGCATCTGCTCTCCGTGCCCGGCCCCGACGAGATCGCCGGGTTCGACCCGGCCCGGGCCTGACACGCGCCTCCGCGAAGGCGGGCGCCGCCGGTCCACAGGAGGCCGGCGGCGCCGCGGGTGGTCAGGAGCAGGGCTTGTAGAACTGCTTCCAGCCGTCGGTGGGCATGGACGGCGGCTCGCCCGTGGTCGCGAAATCGCCGTACTTCACCTGCTGTTCGTAGACGTAGCTCCCCGGGCCGCTGCCCGGCTTCGTGAGGCGCACGTCCCGGTCCAGCCCTCCGTCGCCGGAGTTGTTGAGGATCGCGAGGTCCGGGTACGCGTCGCCGCCGTAGTTGGCGATCCGGAGCTGCTTGGCCTCGCCGTGGTCGCCGATGTCGGAGTGCCGGGCGTGGGCGGACTTGAGGTTCGACCGCTTGAGCGGGCCCGGGCGGTATTCCGCGAGGCGCGCCGTCGCGGGGTCGTCCCCGCCGGCCGGCTTGACGATGTTGACGACCATGTCCAGGGTGCCGTCCTTCTGGAAGTCGGCGACCGCGGCGGACGCGATCTCCCCCCGCTTGGCACCGAGAAGCTCGCCGACGGCGTGCTTCGCGCCGAACGTACCGGTCGCGGTGCCCCACTGGACCGTCATCCTGGTGCCGGTGTGCCCCGGGTTCACGATCTTGTCCGGGCGGCGGTCACCGTCGAGATCGCCGACCAGCGTCGTGGCGTCGGCCAGGCACGGGACCGCCGTCGCGGCCGGCTTGCCGGAACGCTTTAAGGCGTGCGCCTCCGCCGAATTGACCTGGTAACCGGCAGCGATGAGGATCAGGGCAGCGGCCGCGACCGGCGCGGCGATCAGACGAGAGTGCTTGTGCAGCATCTTCGACTCCTAACGTCGTTGCTGCCGGGTGAGATGCCGGTGCCGTTCTGCGCGTTCCTGCCCGATTCGCCGTATTACACAACCGTGACGCGCAAACCGGCTCCCGCGTGACGTGGGCGACGCGCGCCGCGAAGCCCGACGATCCTGCCGAACCTGAAGCGTGCTCGCAGCGGTTGCCACACGCCTCCGAGCTGCACCGACAGTGTCCGGAACCGCTCCCGTTCCTCCGGCCTCCCTCTGCCGTGCGGCCGGAGGGCTGGGGAAGGTCCGTCCATCGGGGCTGCACGCCACCGACCAGAGAGTCACGGCCCCACAACACGAAAGCGCCGCCTTCCGCCGCCGTGGGGTGTCGCGGTTACCGACACCAGGGGCGGCGCCGCTTCGGGGCCCGGCTTCTCCGGCCTCCACCCGCTGGTCCGACCGAGCGAACCGGCGCACGAACCCGGCCCCAAGAGTCGTCCGCAAGGCATGCGAGGCAGTGGTTCCGTCGCGCGATCGCACGACCCCCACCCCGCCCCTACCTGACATGCGTCGGCAGGAGTGATCCAATGACCCCAAATCACCATATGGCGCGATTCTCTGGATCCACGCACGACGAAGCGAGGAAACATGGCCGACGACACCGTTGACGCGAGACCTCCACAAGAGCTGAAAGCCGATGCGATCAGCTTTCTCGACGCGCTCGTCATCGGACTCAACGCCACCTCCCCGGCGTACTCACTGGCCGCGGTCATCGGTCCGGTCGTGGCACTCGTGGCGATCTACGCCCCCGGGGTGATGCTCGCTTCGTTCGTGCCCATGCTGCTCATCGCGTCCGCGTTCTACTACCTCAACCGGGTCGACCAGGACTGCGGCACGACGTTCTCGTGGGTCACCCGGGCCATGGGCCCCTGGGCGGGGTGGCTCGGTGGCTGGGCCATCGCGATGACCGGGGTGCTCGTCGTCGGATCGCTGGCCGATGTCGCCGTGAGCTTCGCGCTGCTCGCCTTCGGCCTCGACAGCTGGGTCGACAACGAGGTCGTACGCCAGATTCTCACCGTGGCACTGATCCTCGTCATGACCGCCATGTGCGTCATCGGCACCGAGCTGTCGGCCAGGGTGCAGAACGTACTGATCCTCCTTCAGGTCGTCTTCCTGCTGATCTTCGTGGTGGTGGCGCTCTACAAGGTCTACAACGGAACGAGCGCCTTCGATTCCATCGAACCGAAGTTCGGCTGGCTGAACCCCTTCGGGGCGGGAGGCGCCTCGCTGACCAGCGGGCTGCTGCTGGGCGTGTTCATCTACTGGGGCTGGGAGTCCGCGGTCAACCTCAACGAGGAGACCGAGAACTCCGCCACCGCGCCCGGCAAGGCCGCGGTCTGGTCGACGATCGTGCTGCTGGTGACGTATCTGTCGGTCGCCTTCGCCGTCGTGGCCTACGCCGGCACGACCTTCCTGGCCGACAACGCCGAGGAGGAGGAGTTCATCTTCGCGCTGCTCGCCGGCGAGGTGATGGGCGGCTGGGACTGGATCGTCCTGCTGGCGGTGTCCACCTCCGCGCTCGCCTCCACCCAGACCACGATCATCCCGGCCTCGCGCACCGCGCTGTCCATGGCCCGGCGCCATGCGCTGCCCGGCTACTTCGGCCGCATCCACCCCCGGTTCCACACCCCGGATGTGAGCACCTGGTGGGTCGCGGGCATCGCCATCGCCTGGTATCTGGTGGTCCGCCAGATCAGTGAGAACGCGCTCTTCGACTCCCTCACCGCGCTGTCCCTGCTCATCGCCTTCTACTACGCGCTCACGGGGCTGGCCTGCGCGGTCTACTACCGCCGCCACCTCACCGAGAGCCTCCACAACTTCCTCCTCATCGGGGCCGGCCCGCTCATCGGGGCCGGGCTGCTGGCGTGGCTGCTCGTGGAGTCCATCGGCGACATGGCCGACCCCGCGAACTCCTACAGCGGAGTCTCCTGGTTCGGCCTCGGCCCGCCCCTGGTCATCGGTATCGCGATCTCCATCGTCGGCGTGGTGATCATGATCGTGTGGCGGCTCCTCTCCCCCGTCTTCTGGTCGGAGCGCCCCGGCGTCGCCGACCCCGACCTCGTGCACGGCAAGGAGTCCTGAGATGTCCGTTGTCCTCGGATACGACCAGTCGCCGGGCGCGGCACGCGCACTGCGCGTCGCGATCGAGGTCGCGGCCGCGTTCGGCGAGCCCCTCGTGCTCGTCTACGGCGCCGCCGCCCCGGGCATCACCGGGGAGGAGTACCAGGCGCACCACGACGCGATCCGGCAGGCCGGCCGCACCGGACTCGACCGGGCGGTCCGGACCGCCGACGAGGCGGGCGTGCCGAGCACCGTCGAGATCATCGACGAGAAGCCGGAACAGGCGCTGATGGACGCCGCGTCCCGGCACAGCGCGCGGGTGATCGTGGTCGGCAGCTGGGGCGAGAGCCCCATGCGCGGCGCGCTCCTCGGCTCCACCCCGCACAAGCTCCTCCACCTGTCGACCGTGCCGGTGCTCTGCGTCCCGACGGCGGAGGAGGGTTCCTGAAGGGTGTCCCTCCGCCGGGTCCCGCTCGGGACCCGGCAGGGCAGCTTGCGGAGGTCTTTCTCTCCTGCCACGGGGTTCTCCTCAGTGATCGGGCCGGTCGGTAGGGGCCGGCGTGCGCAGGCACGCGGCGGCCAGGGAAACGGCGGACACCAGGGCCCAGGAACCCTCCAGCAACAGGAAGCCCCAGGACTCCTGGGTGAACGCGATCACCGCGAGGGCCGCCGAGCCCAGGAGGTTCAGCGACAGGGCGGTACGGGAGTCCCAGCGCAGGTGGCCGGTCCGACCGGCGACGTAGGCGACCAGGATGAGGAGGGAACCAGCGATTTCGACGAGATCGATGCGATGCATGAGTGCGCTGCGAGCCGTCTTTCCTGGGCCGGGTACGGCAACGCTCTCGTCCGGGGCGGCGCCGGAACGGCGTCACCGTCGCCCACTGTAGCCCAGACGGCTCCGGGCCCGGCCCCGGCGGGCGGCGCCTTCGCGACGTGCGGTTCCGGTCCGGTCGCGCAGGTCCGGCGGGCCGGGCGGAACGCGGTCACGGAGCGGGCCGCCACCTGGGCGGACGCGCCGGCGGCAACCACCCGCCGGACGCGTCGACCGAGGCGCAAACGTGTCCTGAACTGGGGGCTCCGGGCCCCCGCGCATGTGGGAGGGTAAAGACTGGATGAGAGCTCAGTTCTCGAGACTCGGGCCCCGGCACCGCTGAAAGGAGCGGTTCGGCGAGCGCCCTTGCTCTGGATCCTGCCCGGCGCCCGCCGGGCCTGTGACGGCAGAAGCCACCTGCTGTTTCTGGGCTGCGCCCCCAAGGGGAGAGCAGCATGCAGGACTTCGACATCATCAGTACCACTCAGGGCTCGCTCTGGCGACTGCGCCCGCAGGGAGAGATCGACATCGACGCCCGGCCCGCAGTGCACCGCGCCTTGGGCCGGCGGCCGGCCACCGCCCGTGACCTGGCGGTCGACATGACCGAGGTGTCCTTCATGGACATCGTGGGCCTGCAGTTGATGGCGCGCGTCGACACCGACGCCCGCAGCCATGGTCTCGGCGTCACGTTCACCGGCTGGCAGCGGCAGCCGCGCCATCTGCTCGCGGTCGCCGGCGACTTCATCCGGGTCGGCACGGCCCTCAGCTCCCCCTATGCCAGGGACGCCGCGTGACGTCGCAGGGCCTCGACCTGCCTCGGAGGGCACGAACGAGCCGTACAGCACGCGGCACCCCGTCCGCGGTTGCCGCCGCAGCGCCTTCCCCCGCGTGACGGGCGGGGCTTCCCCGCCTCGAGTCAGCGCTGTGCGGCCCCGGCGCCATGGGCCGGCGGGACGGGCAGCAGCCGGAAGGCGTCGTCGTGTGCGGTCACGTGGCCGGCGGTGGGCGGCGGGAAGTGGGTGCCCAGCATGAGGGTGCCCGTACCGGCAAGCGAGGCGAGCAGCTCGCGGCGCGTCGCCTCGGACTGCTGCGGGTCGATGTCGACGCAACTGCCGATGGCGGGACGGGCGAGCTGGACGGGGTGATGGATGCAGTCGCCGGTGATCAGCGCTGACGCGTCACCGCTGGTGAGCTCGACGGCGATGTGTCCCGGTGTGTGGCCCGGGGTGGGCAGCAGGCGCAGGCCGGGGGCGAGCCGGGCGCCGTCGGCCGGTACGTCGACCACATCGAGCAGCCCCGCCCGCTCGACCGGGAACACCGAGTCGTGGAACATCTGCCGCCGTGGTTCGTCCATGGCGTACCCGGCCCAGAACTCCCACTCGGTACGGGAGGTGACGTAGCGGGCGTTGGGGAAGGTGGGCACCCACGTGCCGTTCTCCGCACGGGTGTTCCAGCCGACGTGATCGGTGTGCAGATGGGTCAGGAGGACCAGGTCGACGGAGGCCGGGGGAAAGCCGGCGGCGGTGAGACGGTCGAGGTAGCCGGTTTCGAGGTTGTGCCACGCCGGATTCGCCCGTGGCTTGCCGTTGCCGATGCCGGTGTCGACCAGGACCCGGAGCCCGTCCGCCTCGAAGGCGAAGCTGTGACTGTCGATGCGCGGAAGGCCGTCGCCGTCCGCGAAGTCAGGGCGCAGCCAGGCCTGTTGCGAGACCACCTCCTCGGTGGCGTCGGGCAGCAGCCAGCGTCCGGTCGCGGGCGGCAGGGGAACCTCGTCGATGCGGTGGACGGTGATGTCGCCCACGGTCCAGGAGGGCGCGGGAGTGCCGGTGTCGTGGGCCGGTGCCGTGTGCATGTGCTGACGGTTCCTTCGGGAGAGCGGCGTGCGCCTGACGGCAGATGGACAACCCTTTAAAGCAATGACTTTGCGTTTAGCGACCGTAGGGCCTACGGTCGCTAAACGCAAACCCTTAGCTTTATGTGAGGGTCCGACCGGCCGTTCACGCCCGCCCGAGGAGACGCCCCATGTCCACCGATGAACTCACCGCCGCTGAGGCGGCCCGCTGGGCCGCCCGGGCCGGACTGCCGCTGGAGGAGGCGCGCCACGACGGGGTGGCGGCCACGGCCCGTCACATCCATGCCGTCGTGTCGGTCCTGCGCGAGCTGGACTTCGGCGACACGCCTCCCGCGTTCGCCTACCGCGCCGGAGAGGAGGAGCTCGATGCAGCCGTGTGAACTGTCGCTCGCCGACGCCGCGGAGGCGATCCGGCAACGGCAGCTGTCCCCCGTCGAACTGGTGGATTCGGTGCTCGACCGCATCGAGCACGTCGAACCCCGCCTGAGCGCCTACAGCGCCGTGACGGCCGAACGGGCCCGTGCCGCGGCGCGCGAAGCGGAGCGGGAAGCCGTGGCCGGCCGCTTCCGCGGTCCGCTGCACGGCATTCCCATGGGGCTGAAGGATCTGATCGATGTCGCAGGCCTGGCCACCGCGGCCGGCTCCCGGGTCCGGTCCGGACACCGTGCGGAGACCGACAGTACGGTCACCGCCCGTCTGGCGGCGGCCGGCGCGGTGCTGGTCGGCAAGACCCACACGCACGAGTTCGCGTACGGCCTGATCACGCCCCGGACGCACAACGCCTGGGACACGGCGCGGGTCGCCGGCGGGTCCAGCGGCGGGTCGGCCGTCGCCGTCGCGGCGGGTGCCGCGACGTTCGCCCTGGGCACCGACACCGGCGGCTCGATCCGCGTCCCCTCCGCGCTGAACGGCGTCGTGGGCCTGAAGCCGACCTACGGGCTGGTGCCCCGTCACGGTGTGACGAGCCTGTCCTGGTCGCTGGACCATGTCGGCCCCATCACCCGGACCGTCGAGGACGCGGCGCTGGTCCTGACCGCTCTCGTGGGACACGATCCCCGTGACCCGGCCTCGCTCGCCGCACCCGCCGCCGACTACCGGCCGCGCACCGGAACGGATCCGACGGGGCTGCGCGTGGGAGTGCCGCGCACCTACTACTTCGACCACGTCGATCCGCAGGTGGAGGCCGCGGTCCGGCGTGCCGTCGACCGGCTGGAGACCCTCGGCGCACATCTCGTCGAGGTCGACATCCCGATGACCCTCTACGTCCAGGCCACCCAGTGGGGGCTGATGGTCCCCGAGGCCACGGCTTACCACGAACGGACCCTTCGCGCCGTCCCGGACCTGTACGGGGCCGATGTCCGCGCCCTGCTCGAGGCCGGCGAACTGATGACCGCGGGGGACTACCTGCGCGCCCAACGCACCCGGACGGTGATGCGCCGGGAGTGGGCCCGCATGCTGGAGGACGTCGACGTGATCGCCGCCCCGACCGTCCCGATGACCGCGGTGCCGGCCGGCCTGGAGACGGTCACCTGGCCCGACGGCACGGTCGAGAGCGTCCCGGACGCCTATGTGCGCCTCTCCGCACCCGCCAACATCACCGGGGTCCCCTCGCTGACCCTCCCGGTCGGGCTCGACCGGGACGGGATGCCGATCGGCATGCAACTGCTCGGGCGCCCGCTGTCCGAGGCGATGCTTCTGCGGGTCGGCCGCGCCTACGAGCGGGCCGAGCTCCCCCGTGAGCCCGCCCGGCCGGGCCGGCGGCGGGAGCAGGCTCCGGCTCTTCCCCCGAGAGCAGGCTCCGGGAGCGAACCGGACCCCACGCATGCGCTTTAAGGTGGAGCCATGAGTGGACGGCAGATGGTGCGTCCCGGCGGGCGCAGCGCCCGGGTCCAGGCCGCGGTCCATGCCGCGGTGCGGGACCTCGAGTCGGAAGCGGGCCGGGGCGCTCTGACGATTCCGCTGGTCGCCCAGCGGGCGGGGGTCACCCCGTCGACGATCTACCGTCGTTGGGGTGACCTCCAGGAGCTGCTGTCGGATGTGGCGGTGGAGCGGCTGCGGCCCGAGGCGGCGCCGGAGGACCTCGGCGATCTGGCGTCCGACCTGACGGCCTGGGCCGAACAGTTCCTCGACGAGATGGCCTCTCCCCCGGGCCGGGCCTACGTCCGCGACGCGCTGCTGGGAGACCCGGACGGCGGGAACGCCGGCCAGTGCTCGGGCTTCGCCGCGGAGCAGATCGACATCATGCTCCGCCGCGCGGCCGGCCGCGGGGAGCGGGCGCCCGGCACCGAGACCGTCATCGACCGCCTCGTCGCACCGCTGATGTACCGCGTCCTCTTCCGCCCCGACGGCCTCGACGACACCTACGCGCGCCGCCTCGTCACGGACGCTCTCGACGCGGCCGGCCGCTGACCGGAGCCGGCCCGACCGGGCCGCCGAACGGAGCCCGTCCGGAGCACGTCCGGGTCGACCGCCGCCCGGATTCGCCCGGCCACCGCACCGCACGGCACCGGGCCGGGCCGGGAGTTGTCGCCGGGCTCGGGGTCAGCGGCGTGCGGCGCCGCGCTGCTGGAGGGTCCGGGTGCACCAGCCGATCACCGTGGCATTGATCAGCGCGCCGACGACCACGGCCGCGTACAGGAGGGCCGACGGGCCCGGGAGCGCGACGAGGACCAGGCTGACGGGTGCGGTGACGAGCAGGGGGACGACACCGAACAGGCTGGCGTCAGGGTGCTCGACGAACGTGCTGTCCACCCAGGTCCAGATCAGCAGCGCGCAGCACACCACGAGATATCCCCGGGCGAACCAGTTGACGAAGGCCAGGGAGAGGGTGCGCTGTATCCGGCTGTTGTTGCTCATGGTCCGCTTCTCTCGTTTCGGTGGTGGGACGGTGTGGCCTTCATGGCGCCCGGAAGTCGCTCGGCCGTACCAGGCCGATGTCATAGGCGAGGATGGTCGCCTGGACCCGGTCCCGGAGCTCCAGCTTGGTCAGGATTCTGTTGACGTGGGTCTTCACGGTCCCCACGGCGACGTCGAGGTCGTCGGAGATCTCGGCGTTGGTCATCCCCGAGGCCACGAGCCGGAGGATCTGCCGTTCGCGCGGGGTGATCCGGCTCAGGACCCCGGAGGTGTCCGCGGCGGCGGGCGGCCCCTGCGCGAAGGAGTGGATGAGCCTCCCGGTCACGGACGGGGCGAGCATGCCGTCCCCGGCCGCCACCACACGGATCGCGCCGAGCAGGTCCTCGGCCCGGGCGTCCTTGAGGAGGAAGCCCGAGGCGCCCGAGCGGAGCGCTTCGTAGACATAGGCGTCCAGGTCGAAGGTGGTGAGGATCAGGATCCGCGGCGCGTCGTCGAGGGCCGTGATCAGCCTGGTCGCGGTCAGTCCGTCGACGCCGGGCATCCGTACGTCCATCACGACGATGTCGGGGCGCAGCCGCTCGGCCAGCTCGACGGCCGCAGCACCGTCACCGGCCTCGCCGACGACCTCCATGTCGGGTTCGGCGTCGATGACGGCGACGAACCCGGACCGGACGACCAACTGGTCGTCGACGACCATCACGTCGATGGCGATGGTGACCCCTCCTTCTCCTGAACAGGTCCGTGACCGGCGGGCAGCCGCACCCGCAGCGTGCCCGGGGAATCCGCGGTGACCTCGCCACCGAGCACGTCCGCCTGTGCTCTCAGCAGGGTCATGACGGGCTCCGCGGTGGCCCGTGGTACGCCGGACACGACGAGGTCCAGCTGTTCCGGTGCGTGCGCCAGCAGCACGTCCGCCGGGGCCCCGTCGCCCGCGCTCAGGGCCCGCTCCACGATGCGGAAGGCGGCCAGGCCCACGCTCGTGGGCAGCGGCCCCGCCGCGGCCTCCGGTTCGTGCAGCGTCACCTGCCGCCCCAGCGCCCGGTACTGACGGCAGAGCAGATCGAGGTCGTCGACGGTGGGCTGCGGGGCGCGGTCCGCGTCCGGCGGGGCGGTGTGGAGGTGACCGAGCAGCTCCCGCATGGCGGTCAACGCCTCCCTGGCGTCCGCTGCCGCCTCCGCCAGCTCGCCGCGTTCCGCCCGGCCGACCATGCGTCCGGTCCGGCTCAGCACGCTCTCGCGCAGTCCGCGGACCATGCGCTGCCGCTCCGCGCTCGCTTCGGCGACCGCCGCCGACACGACGGCGGCGAACGCGTCGCCCTCGGACTCCAGCGTGCGGTCCCGCCGGGCGCGCCATGCCCGGCCGGCCCACCAGGCGCCGGTGAACAGCCCGGCGGTCGCCAGGGCCGTTCCCCCTGCCCAGGCCAGGGCCGCCCCGCCGGCCGTCGCGCCCGGCCCCGCTGCCAGGACCGTGACGGTCACCAGATGCCCGCAGACGGCGAGCGGCACGGCCGCCCAGGGCGGCGCAGCCCCGCGGCCGTGCGCGACGACGCCGAACACCGCTGCGGCCGTCACGGCCGCACTCGCCAGGAGGGACACCGCGGACGGGCCGTCCTGGGCGCCGAGTACCGCTGCCAACGGCCAGAGGCCGGACAGGCCAGCACCGCGCAGAACACCGTCCACGGCGCACGCCGCATCCCGAGCAGGGGCAGGCACTGCGTGCCCGCCAGCAGAGCGGTCAGCGCGCCGGGCCCGAGTCCGGCGCCGGCAGCGCCGGAGGTCGCCGGTGTGGCGAGGGCGGGAAGCAGCGGATTGGTCACCAGGCCCACGGCCGCCACACCTTGAGCCAGCCGGAACCGGTCCACCCGTCGCGCCGGGCCGCCCGCGCCCGAGGAGCCCGGGCCGCTGCCGGGCAGCTCGGCCCGTACACACCACCCGCCGCCCCGCTCGGGACCGGCGGTGAGCCGCCCGCCGGCGGCGCGAGCGCGCTCCCGCATGCCCGCCACGCCCCGGCCACCGCCCAGTTCGGACGAGCCGTCGGCCTTTCGGGCGGGCGCGGCGTTCCGGACCTCGAGCTCCACGGTGTCGCCCACGGCGGTGCAGCGGACTTGCACCTGCGCTCCCGGAGCGTGCCGCAGCGCATTGGTCAGCGCCTCCCGCACGATGCCGTGCACTGCCTCGCCCCGCGTGCCCGGCAGGTCGGACGGCAGGTCGAGGAGGATCGGCTGCCCGAGCCGCCGCAGGCCGGCCGCGAGCTCCTCGATCTGCCCGACGACGCTCCCGGACTCCTCGCCCGGCCCGCCCAGTCCGGAACGGGCCTTCACCAGCGTGCCCAGCACGTCGTATCCGGTACGGGTGACGAATTCCAGCGCCTGCCGGGTCATCGCGGGCCTGCCGTCCCCCAGCCTGAGGGCGGCCTCGGCCGTGACGACGACCGCGGTCAGGTGATGGGCGCTGACATCGTGCAGCTCCCTCGCCAGCCGGCCGCGTTCCACCGCGGGCAGCCGCCGCCGCTCCTCCTCGGCGCGGGCCAGCCGGCGTGCGGCGGCCGCCCGGTCACGGGACCGGCGCCGGGCCGGCATGCCGGTGCCGAGGGCGAGCGCGTAGGTGACGACGGTGAGCAGGACGTCCAGGCCCTGGGCGCGGCCGATACCGTGCAGGGACATGCCCCACAGCGTCTGCCAGCCCACCAGTGCGGCGGCGACGAGCACAGTGGTCCGGACGTCGCAGCGCGAGGCCACGGCGTGGAGCGCCAGGCCGGCACCGGCGGTGCCCAGGACGGCGAAGCCGCCGGGGGGAACGCCGGTGGAGCCGAGCGCGCAGGCCGACACGACCACCAGGAGGGCGAGGACCGGGCTCCGGCCCCGCCACGCCAGCGCCGCACCGGCCGGTGCGATCACCAGAGCAGCGGTGAGCAGCGCCGGGCCGGGGACCCGTTCCGCGCGCAGCAGCGCGGAGCCGGGCCAGGCGAGCACCTGAGCGCACATCAGGACGATCGGCAACGTCCGATCCGGGAAGTTCTTCATGACATGACGAGACTATGGGCCACTGACCAGGGTTTACGTCCCCCCTCGGGACGAAGACGCCGTGTATCCCGGGATAGACGCCCCGTCGTCCTTCGCTGTCCGGGGGCTGCTCCTGGCCTACGCGGTCTGCCGCTTCGGCTTCGGGGTGAGCGGGGCCTGGCTGCACCACCTCGTGGTGATCGCCGCGATGCCCGCCCCGCAGAACCTGTTTCGTCTTCGCCACGTCCTGAGGCCCGTCCGCGCTCGAAGCCGCGGGGCACAGAGGCCGTGACCCCGGTGCCCCGCGACTCGACCCGGCCGCTCGGCTCAGCGAGCCGTCGTGGACCACTTCTCGTCCGGTGCGCCGTTGCAGGTCCACTGGATCAGCTGGGACCCCTTGGTCGCGTCGGCGCCGAGACCGAGGCACTTGCCGGAGTAGACGTTGCGCAACTCATGCTTGTCCCGGTCGTACCACCACTTCTGGTCGACCGCGCCGTTGCACGTGTACTGAACCATGCCTGCCCCGTTGGCGAGGCTGGACGCGGGGCCCATGCACTTGCCCGAGTACGCGTTCTGCAGGACATGGGCGCGCTTGCCGTTGGAGTCGGTGGTGTCCTCGAACACCCACCGTTCGTCCTGGGCGTTGGTGCATCCCCACTGGATGACCTTCGAACCGTTGGTGATCCTGTTCCCCGCACCGGCGCAGAGCGCGCTGTAGTCGTTGCTGAGGGGGACGGCACTGTCGGCCCGTCGTGGCTGCAGGGAGAAGACGACGCGATGGTCGGTCTGTTCGTTACTGCCCCACAGGCGGCCCGAGCTCGGCGCGTAGGACAGGTTCTGGGTGAGCGTCGGTGAGCGGGTCAGCACCGAGGCGCGTTCGCCCGTCCGGGCCCGGTAGATACAGGAATAGCTGAGCCGGTCTCCGGGCCGGAAGTCTCCCATGTAGTTGACGGGGCACTCCGCGGACAGGTAGTAGTACTCGCCGTCGGTGGCCACCCCCTGGAGCTGGCGAACGGGCGCGACATGGGCGGAGGTTGCCCTCACGGGACTCGTACCGCCTTCACCGATGGACGCGAGGGGCCAGTTGATGACGCGCGCCGGGCGACGGTCGATATCGGGATCGAAGATCCTCTCGGTGGAGTTGCTCCGGTACTCCCCGGACACCAGGCTCCCGCTGCTGCGGTCCACGCTCAGGGAACTCAGACATGCGATGAGCCCGGCACACGCCCGGAGAGCCTTGCGGCCGGGGTGTGCCTGTTCCCATGCGGCTTCCTGGGCCTTGGTCTGGTATCCGTAGCGGGCGACCATGGGCAGCGCCCATTGATGATGGCCCGCCGACGAGACCCTGCCCTCGACCCCGACGTTCCCGGAGAGGGAGTTCATCCTCCACAGGTGGTTCAGGTCGTAGATCTGGAGTTCACCGCCGTTGGCCACGAACAGCCTGTTTCCGTACCAGGCCATGCCGTCGGCGTGGACGTTTTCGACGGCTCGGAAATTCGGGTCGTTCCGGCTGCCCGTGGGACGGACGAGCAGCACGTGCCCGTAGCTCCGGTCCTCGCCGGTCGATTCGAGGATGGAGACGCGGGCCTTCTTGTCGCGGTCGTTCTCCTTGTCACCGTGGCCGTAGTACCAGGCCTGCATGTACAGGTGATGGCCGTCCGCGGTGCCGCTCTCGTAGGCGTCGTGCGAGGCCGTCATGCCCTGCGGGTGCCAGCCTCCGGCGGGGTTGTAGGCGCTGGTGCCGTCGTCCGTCCTGTCCCAGCAGAACCCGTTGTACTTCAGGGTGCCGTTGATGCCGGTCGTGTGGCACAGGTTCCGGCCGGTGTGCTGCCGGGACTGGGCGACGCTCAGCGGCGAGGCCTTGCTCACGGCGCTCGTTGCCTCAACGGCCTCGATCACCGACCTGGCCGTCCGGTCGCCGGGCTCTCCGTGGTCGACGCCCGGTATCTCGCGCGGGTAGAGGACGAACTCGGACGCGTCCACCTTCTCGAACCGGCCGTCCTCCGGCGCGGCGGCAGCCTGCTGCGCACCCGTCAGGACGGTTGCCAGGGAGGCCAGTACGACCAGTGCCGCTGCGAACCGGCCTCCTCGGCGCGTACATAAGTTTGATTCCATGATCTGCAACACGTGCCCCCGGGCGCCTGCGGTTCCCCGGCCCGGCAAGGAAGCGGCGGGCAGGCCGGATCCGACGCGCCTGGACAGCCCGGCCGAACGCCGAGGCGGCGGCCGGCCCGCACTGCCCGCCGCCCGCCGCCTCGTTGCCGCTCAGCCGTTGTAGACGGCCCAGCGCTTCACCTTTCCGTGGCCGGAGCAGTCGCCGCCGAACTTCCAGTAGCCGACGCCGACCAGCGGACCCCGGATCGACGTACCGTCCGTGCACAGCGTGTAGGCGCCCGAACGCCCGGAGGACACACGGCAGTCGGCCTTCCAGCGCTTGCCGCTGTTGACGAAGTTCCTGCAGTACGACACCCGGGCGGGCGCGAAGGAACCGGAATCGGTGCGGTGCAGGGCCGGCTTCCCGGGCTCGGCGTCGGCGTGCGCGGCCGGCCGGGACGTCTTCAGGTGGACGCTCTCCGGGACCATGGGTCCGGCCAGCGCCGGAGCAGCGGCGCCACCCGCCAGGGCGGCCGCTACGGCCACCAGGGCGAAGGCCTTCTTGGCACGGGTCATGGCAACTCCTCTGGGATATACGGCCATGGGGAGGGCGCAGGACCGGACGCGCCGTGTCTTCACCCCCGTCGGCCGGGAACGGCTTTCCCGGCCTGTCACCACGGTGCCGGTCCCGGCCGTCCGCCCGTATCGCCCTGGGGTCGGACACTCCGTCGGCCGCCTCCGCCGGATGGGGGAGGCACGACCGGCCACACCCGCGCCGGGTGCGGCGTGATCCGTGTCCGGTCCGGGAGAGCCGGCCGCTCATCCCCCGCGCCTGGTCCAGAATCGGCGGATGGACGTCCCCGAGCTGCTGGAAGCCGCCTCCCTCGTGGTCCCCGAGGAGATCGCCACCGAGAACGACCTCACCGTGAGCGATGTCTGGGAGTACCTCACCCGGGACGACTGGGAGGGGGCCTTCGGGCTGCTGGAGGACCTCGGTGGCGCCCGGCACCTGCCGCTCGGCTTCTGGGAGAGCATGGCCGACGCCGCCGAACAGCTGGGGATGCAGCGCAGCGCGGCCTGGTGCCGCTGGCGCTGCCACGAGAGCCGGTACGGCGTCATCCGAGCCGATCTCACCCTCCGGCCGGCCTCCGAGACGCGACGTCGGACGCCCCTTCCCGGCGCCGGCACGCTGCGGCCGATGTGGGACATCGGCCATCGCACTCCGGCCGGCGAACCGGACCTCGCCATCGCCGCGCTCTGGGTGGAGTTCACGCCCTTCCTGGAGCCCGGCGGGCGCGCCACGGCGCGTCTTGCTCCGCTCACCCCCTCGCGGTGGCGGCACCTCCGGCCCGGCCAGGCGATCACCCTGCACGAGAGCCGGCCCCCGGCCGGGACGGCGGTCGTCCTGGAGGTTCAGGACCCGGCCGAGCCCGGCGCCCTCCACCCGCCGGCTCCGCCCCGGCATGCCGACGGGCGGGGCTGACGAGCGGATCTACTCGTCCGCCCCGCCCGGCCGGCCGAGGACGTCAAGAGGGGCGACGGGCCGTGCAGGGGAAGGGACAGGACCGCGTCAGGTCTCGTCCTCCAGGCGGATGGCGTCCCTGAGGTCCTGAGCGGACTGCCCCGACCTGCCCTCCTGGGCGTCGAGCAACGCGGTGGCGATGGCATCCAGCTTGCGCTGAATGGCGTGTTCGGCCCGCCGTTCGGAGTTCTTCAGCAGTGCCAGCAGCAACAGGGTGACCGCCGTCATGGCGTCGCCGAGCAGCAGCAGCCACTTCAGCGGCACATGCACCAGGTGAGCGCCGACGACGGCCGCCACCAGCGCCAGGCACAGCCCGAAGAAGACCGGTGAGCTGGTGAAGTTCGACGCCTTCTCGGCGAGGCGCGCGAACCGCCCCTGTGTCCTGCCGCCGCGATGAGCGGGATGTTGAAGCGTCATGCGGTCTCCTCACCTGGTCCCGGGGTGTCTGCCCGGGACCGGCGCTCTGGCGGACCCGGGCAGCATTTCAGTGACAGCGGAGCGTCACCCGACAACGGCGCGTCACAGCCGGCCGGTGTGGCGCCGGCCGTGGGCCGCGGCCGAGGCTAAGGCGTCGCGGCGCGCCGCGACCTGGCACGGCGGACGAAGGGGCGTGGCGACGGCGCCGCCGGCGGTGCGGAACCCGTCTGCGGTTGTTGTCGGCACGGCAGTCCTCCGTCCTGGAGCCGGGATGCGGTCGATGGCTGATGAGGATGGCAGGCATCCACCGGTGCGACTGCCCGGCGAGCACAGGGGAAAACTGGCGGACACCCTGGGGTGACGGACGGGAATCCGCTGGTCACGCAAGGCCGCGTGCGGCCGGGACGCAAGAGGGCGCGTACGGCCGCGTGACGTGTGAGGGCGCGTACGGCCGGGTGAGGGCGATGCGGCCGGGTGAGGTCGCGTGCGGCGGCGTGCGGGAATCCGCGGTTCACTCGGGGAGCAGTCCCGCGGCCGTGACCCGGTGCAGATGGATCAGTACGTCGTGGCTGGGCAGCAGCGTGGCTGGGCAGCAGCGGGATGTCGAACTTCGAGAACTCCGGGTAGACGGTGCCGATGCTCAGGGTCGGGCGAGCGGTGGCCGGCCAGTCCCGGGCCGCCCGAGCGGCGGTCCGCTGGTCCAGCAGGTAGTCACGGTGGCGCACCCGGTCCAGGGTGTGCTCGTTGCTGCCCGGGGCCGCGGGTCCCACAGCGAAGTAACCGATGGTGTGTCATGCCCCACGTCTCTTGATGGAGCGGCTCGTTGACGATCGAGAGGTCCCCCGCGTTCACGGTGGGGTCATCCCCCGACGGCGGCACCGGGGCACCGGGTGCGGGGGATTGGGGCCTGAGACCGGTAGACGCCGTTGATCGAGTGGTCGGTGTTCCTGAATGGTGCGGGGTTCACAGGCAGTCGCCGCCGTCCGATGCTGCTCACCGGCCGGCGGCGTCAGGCGTGTTCCCGTTCGTTCGTCTCCTCGATGGCTGCGCCCGGGTGCGACGGCGGCCGAGCAACTTGCACCCCACCATCACCAGGCCGATGGCCATGACCTTGGAGGCCCCGTGGTAGCCGGAGGCCGGCGTATCCGGGGTGCCGGGCAGCCGGAGAAAGACCCATGCCGCCCCGACGCCCCCGAGGACGATCAGTGCGACAGCCCCCCACGTTCCGAGGTCCGCCCACCAGGGCTCCGGGATGTGACCCCGCTCGTCGCTCTGCTCAACATCCTTGTCAGCCATGGTCGGTTCTCCTGCCCATTGGTGACGATCGCGGGGGAAGACGCGGGCCCGGCGCGGAAGGTTCACAGGGCCAGACGGTCCTGCTGGAGCCGACATCCTGTCAACCGACACCCCCCTCGCCCTTTCCCCTCGCGGAGCCACGGCCGCCCGCGGATTCCTCACACAACCAGCGCTCGGATTCCGCGGACCCGCTGGTTTCCGGATCGCCCCTGTGCCGGACCCCGGGACACGTGCGGACCGCTCAGCAGTTACGGGACAGCCCTCAGACACCGCGGTCCGCTGGTCGGTAGTGCGTCATACGATCAATGGCGTGAGTGGAAACGTACTGGTCCTCACCGGGCCGCCGGGGGCAGGAAAGTCGACTGTGGCACGCCAGGTGGCGTCCGCTCGTGATCTCGGCGTGCATGTGCACACCGACGACTTCTGGCACTACATCGTCGCCGGGGCCATTCCTCCGCATCTACCGGAGTCCGATGCACAGAACCACACTGTGGTGGAAGCCATCGCCGGCGCAGCCTTCGCCTATGCCGAAGGTGGCTACGACGTGGTGGTGGACGGCATCGTGGGGCCGTGGATGCTGGATCACTATCGTCGGCAGGCCGCACTCCATCCGGCCGTTGCGATGCACTACGTGGTGCTGCGCCCCTCGCGCGAGGTCACCCTCGGTCGGGCACAGGCCCGAACGTCGGCGGATGCTCTGGTCGACGCCGGGCCGATTCTCTCTCTGTGGGATCAGTTCTCGAGTCTTGGCGTGCTGGAGTCGCACGCGCTGGACAGCACTGAGCTCAGCGTCGAACGTACCGAGGAGACCGTGCGGGCGGGTCTGGACACCGGCAGGTTCAGGATCACCTGATCCCTACGTGCGGCTTCCTCGCCCGGAAGCGCCGCGCCGGCCCGCCTTCGCCGGCACCGGCCACGGGTCCGGGTCCGGGTCCGGGTGGGGCATGAACCGGCCCGGAGACGCACGCTGGTCAGTAGGCCGGCGAACCCGAGCCGGGCAGTAATCAGGCCACGGACCGCTGAGCGCACCATCCGACGTGCATGTTCCTCGGCCCCGGATTCCCGGGGCATTGCGGCATACGCGACCGTGCGCTCAGCCGGTACCCGCCTGAGCCGGGGGCGGCGTCATGGCCCAGCGGATGGTGCGGGTGAGCGCGTGCCCGGTCAGCCGGACGCCGGTCTCCTCGATCCCGGGCAGATACGGGAGCCGGAGCGGGCCGCGGGCCCAGCGCGGGAGGGCGGACACCGATGTCGCGGCCAGCAGGGCGTAGGGGGCACGGGCGATCAGGGGCAGCGGCGGGTGCAGGAGGATGAAGCGGGCGGCCTCCCGGGCCTCCCGTGTGGCGCGCAGTTCCGGACGGTAGGCGTCGAGGCGCCGGTGCAGTTCGGCCCGGTTGCGCGGCGGGTCGGGGACGCCGAGGGCCTCCGCGACGCGTGCGGTGTCGGCGACGTAGCCGTCGCAGCCGGCGGCGTCCAGCGGGTGCGCGCCGTAGAGCTGATGGGCGCGCAGGAAGCTGTCGACCTCCGCGACGTGCACCCAGCCCAGCAGATGCGGATCGGCCGCGTGGTACGGCTCCCCGGCGGCTGTCGTGCCTTGCACGCGGTCGTGCACGGCCCGCACGCGGTCGACCGCGTGCTGTGCGTCCTCGGCCGTGCCGAAGGTCGTGACGGCGAGAAAGGTGCTGGTGCGCTGGAGCCGTCCCCAGGGGTCGCCGCGGTAGCCGGAGTGGGCCGCGACGGCGGCCATGGCCAGCGGGTGCAGGGACTGCAGCAGCAGGGCGGTCAGGCCCCCGATGAACATCGACGCGTCGCTGTGCACGGTGCGGATGGGGCGGTCCGGTGCGAACCAGCGCGGCCCGGGGCTGCCGTGGATGCGGGCACGGTTCTCCGGACCGGCAGGGCCCGCCACGCGGGCGAAGAGGCTGCTGCCGATCCGTTGCCGCAGGTCGCCGACTCGGGGCACGGAGATGTCCACACGTCCAGTATCGGGTGTGGGGTGGGTTTCGGGGGTGGGGCTTCTTCCGGTCGGTGCGTTTGTGCGGGGCTTCGTTTGTTGGGTGCGGGTGTGCGCGGTACTGGAAGTCCGGCGCCGAGAGCTTCGACTTGTCGTCGTAGTACTCGATCGCCTCGGTGCACGACTCGCGCTTGACGGTCTTCGTCTTG